>CAUGKJ010000042.1 GCA_959600045.1 uncultured Haemophilus sp. | reverse complement strand
GAACAAAAGGGACATGCATTTCATGCTGAAATTGAAAATGCACAATTATGGCATGCGGAGAACCCTCGTTTATACACGTTGATTTTGCAATACGGCTCTGAAGTGATTTGCCAAAAGATCGGCTTGCGTCATATCGAAGTAAAGAATGGTGTCATGTTATTTAATGGGCAAGCGATAAAGTTTAAAGGCGTTAATCGTCATGATAGCGATCCGAAAACCGGTTACGCCATCAGCCGCGAACAAGCGTTGCAAGATTTACGCTTAATGAAACAGCATAATTTTAATGCTATTCGTACCGCGCATTATCCTAATGCACCTTGGTTTACTGAATTGTGTGATGAATATGGTTTTTATGTGATTGCAGAAAGTGATATTGAATCTCACGGCACGAATGCGGTCTATGTAGAGTCGCCAGAAACAAGCATTTTGTTAGGGGTAAAAACAGATATTGATCATGAAGCAATTCGTCAAAAAACAATCGACAATTATTGCTATATGGCTCGAAGCCCCGAATTTAATCAAGCCATTTTAGACCGCACTTATGCCAATGTTGAGCGAGATAAAAATCGGCCTTCTGTTGTGATTTGGTCATTAGGAAATGAAAGTGGTTATGGTGAGAATTTTGAGCAAGCAGCTGCATGGGTGAAACAGCGCGATCCAAGTCGCTTAGTGCATTATGAAAATGCGATCTTTCAACATTCAGTCCATCAAAATAACACATCCAATTTAGATTTTCATAGCGAAATGTATACCAGCACGGAAGAATTGGATGCTTATTTTGCCGATACTCAAAATCAAAAGCCGTATCTTTTCTGTGAATATTTGCATGCGATGGGGAATTCTTGCGGAGATACGGAAGATTATTTTCAAGCCATGGAACGACACGCAGGCACTTGTGGTGGTTTTGTGTGGGAGTGGTGCAATCATTCCCCTTATTTGCCAAATTCAAGCAGAATGGGCTATGGCGGTGATTTTAATGACACTCCAAATGACGGTAATTTTTGTGCTGATGGATTAGTGACGGCTGACCGTCAAATTCAAAGCAATTTGTTGGAATACAAAAATGTGTATCGTCCACTTCGAGCTACCTTAAAAAATGGTCATATTGAACTCAAAAATTATTTGGATTTTACGGATGCGGCAGAGGCTATTTCGATTCATTATCAAATAACAGAGGACTTTTCGGTTGTACAAGAAGGCCAAATAGATGATTTAAACATTGCGCCAAAATCAACCTCACTTTTGCCTTTAACATTGCCGGCAAGTAACGGTTCATTACAAGTTTTAACATTGACCTATCATCAAAAAACAGAAACGAGTTTAATTCCTCAAGGGCACAGTTTAGGATTTGATCAGCTCATTTTGTCAGAGCAACCACATTTATTCGCTGATGATCTCAAATCAAATTTCCAACCGATTTCTGTTTCAGAGCATGCTAATTTAATTTCAGTTAAAGTGGCAGATGTTGAATATCAGTTTGATCAATATAAAGGCACTATTCATCAAATTCGTAAAGCGGGAGAGCCTTGGTTGAATCAACCTACTGATTTCAATATCTGGCGAGCGCCTTTAGATAATGATAGTTTAATTAAAGTACATTGGCTTGCTGCAGGTTACGATCGTGCGACGAGTCGAGTCTATGATTACCGTTTAACCGAGCAGGAAAGTGCGGTTGAAATTACCTTTAAATTAGGATTGGTCGCCGTATCAAAAGCACGAATATTGACATTGAATGTGGTGTATCGTATTGAACAAAATGGATTACTTTGCATCAATATTCATGCTGAAAAACAACCGCACTTGCCATTCTTACCTCGCTTTGGTTTGCGTTTTTTCCTTAATCAAGCCTTTAATAAAGTAGATTATATAGGCTATGGCCCAATAGAAAGTTATCTGGATAAACATCACGCCACGGCTTTCGGTCGTTATAAGACAACGCCAGAAAGCAATCATGTGCCTTATTTAAAACCACAAGAAAATGGCAGTCACTATGGTTGTCGTGAAGTGAAGGTAGCAAATTCGTCTGATTGCTTTACCGTGCAAAGTCATACGCTTTTTAGTATGAATGTTTCCCCTTATTCTCAAGAAGAATTGGGCAGTAAAAAGCACCAATATGATTTGGAGAAAAGTGGCAGTACGATCTTGTGCGTGGATTATAAAATGAGTGGGCTAGGCTCCAATTCTTGTGGACCCGCATTAAAAGCGCAATATCGTTTGAATGAAACAGAATGGGATTGGGCGATCTCGTTACAAATTAACTAAGATGAAATAAAAAAGTGCGGTTGAAATTAACC
Organism: uncultured Haemophilus sp.; assembly: GCA_959600045.1. Taxonomy (GTDB): domain Bacteria; phylum Pseudomonadota; class Gammaproteobacteria; order Enterobacterales; family Pasteurellaceae; genus Haemophilus_D. The sequence continues at coordinate 4,948 of CAUGKJ010000042.1, read as the reverse complement.
GCACTTTTATATTTTTAGCAATAATTAAGCAACAACGTTAAATTGTTCTTTCATTAATGCTTCGAAATCAGTGCAACCGCCGATTGGTTTTTCATCAATAAAGATTTGTGGCACAGTTTCCACTTCTTTACCGACAGATTTTGATAAATCTGCTTTAGAAATGCCTTCAGCGATAATATCTACATAGCGATAATCGAAATCCGCTACTTCACCTTTTAATTTTTCAGCAAGGTTTTTTGCACGTACACAATAAGGGCAGCCTGGACGACCAAAAATAACTACGAACATAAAATTTTCCTTTTATTTAAACAAAATTCCTAATGATTTTACTCTATTTCCACAAAAGCAGAAATCATTTTTCAGGATTATTGTGATTGGTGTAATATATCAACTCCTCTTTTCCTAAGGATATAACTGAATGAAATTATTGATGCTTTGCCGTGAGCCTCGCCTTTATAGCTGCCAGCGTTTAAAAGAAGCAGCAGAAAGTTGCGGGCATCAAATGGATATTTTGGATCCGAATCGTTGCATTTTAAAACTCGACAAAAATCAACCGCACTTTTCTTTGTATTATCAACAAAATGTAGAAAGTGAACCCTATTTATTGTCTGATTATGATGCTGTGTTACCACGCTTTGGGACGACAAGCACCCAAATGGGCTGTGCGGTATTGCGTCATTTTCAAGGAAAAGGCGTCTATTGCCTTAATAAAGAACAGGCATTTTTAGCTGCTCGCGATAAATGGCGTAGTTTGCAGATGTTATTGGAACAAGGCATTGCGGTTCCAACTTCAGTCTTATCGGGTTGTGAAGTTGCGCCGAAACAAGCGATTAAGCAAACAACCGCTCCAATGATTATTAAAACCTTAAAAGGATCACAGGGTATTGGCGTGATCTTGGCCGAACGTCCACTAAGTGCGGTCAGTATTTTAGAAACATTAAAAGATGCGAATGTGCCTGTTTTATTGCAAAATTTTGTAGAAGAGGCGAAAGGGACTGATATTCGCTGTTTTGTGATCGGTGATAAAGTCGTCGCTACTATGCAACGTATGGGGCAAGACGGCGAGTTTCGTGCGAATTTTCACCGTGGTGGCACAGCAGAAAAAATTAAACTCAATGAAGAAGAAAAATCCATCGCTATTAGTTCAACTAAAGACTTAGGGATTGTAGTAGCTGGTGTTGATTTGATTAGTTCAAAAGAAGGTTTGTTTGTGCTTGAAGTGACTGCTAGCCCTGGTTTAGAAATGATTGAGAAAACCAGTGGCATTGATATTGCATTGCAGATGATCTTGTTTTTAGAACAGCAAGTGAAACAATAAAAGAAAAGGGCGAACAGTATAATGTTCGCCCTTGTTGTTTATCCTTTTGCGTCTTGTTTAAAATCGTAATTTGGTGGTAGTTCCGGCATCGTATTTTCTTCATCAAAAGGCTCGCTTGCGGGTTGATGTTGAAATTCTTTGCTATCGTGAGCCGGTTTTTCTTTACCTAATAATTGCGGTTGTAATTTGATAAAACTACTTTTATCTGAAAGCCACACATCAATAAACGATTGTGTAAATTTTTGATCGAATTCGTGATCTAACACCGTGTCATTTAATACAAAATAACCTTTATCCGCTAAGGCAACAAAATTTAAGATGTCGTTTGGTGAAAAATCAGGGAAGATTTCCTGCATTTTTTTGAGCCATGCAGTGGTGTCATCTTTACTCAAATTTTGTGATTCCATTTCTTTGGTTAAAGCAATGGCGAAGTTTTTTCCTTCTACTGGCTTTTCATATTTAATCGAAAACATTAACGGACGTTCATTTTTTTCATAGGAACCCGTTTCAGAATACAAGCCGACAGTGTAAACATGGAATGGCCCCCATGTGTATTCAGCATTGCCAACTGGTTGCCATTGGGCAAAAAGTGCGGTGGAAAATAAGGCTGAAATGGCAGCAATAATAAATTTCAGTTTCATAGTTTTTTTCATATCAAAAATATTGCCGTGATTATAACAAAAAAGCCCTCTAAAAAAACACAAATAAAAAGGCAGGAATACCTGCCTTTGACATCAAATTATTGGGGGAGTTTATTTTAAGCTACCCACCATATCTTCTGGACGAACCCATTTATCGAAATCTTCGGCTGAAACTAAGCCTAAGTTAATCGCTTCTTCACGTAAGGTTGTACCGTTTTTGTGTGCAGTTTTCGCAATTTTCGCTGCATTTTCGTAACCAATGTGTGTATTAAGTGCGGTTACTAACATCAATGAATTTTCCAATTGTTGTTTAATGCGAGGGTAGTTTGGTTGAATACCGGTTGCGCAGTGTTCATCAAATGATACGCAAGCATCACCCAATAATTGTGCAGATTGTAAGAAATTTGCCACCATGACAGGGTTAAATACGTTTAATTGGAAGTGACCTTGTGAGCCAACGAAAGAGATAGTGGTATCGTTACCGAATACTTGTGCACATACCATGGTTAATGCTTCACATTGAGTTGGGTTCACTTTACCCGGCATGATTGAAGAACCTGGTTCATTTTCAGGAATTAAGATTTCACCGATACCAGAACGAGGACCTGATGCTAATAAACGAATGTCGTTTGCAATTTTGAATAAGCTCATCGCTAATTGTTTAATTGCACCGTGAGTTTCCACAATCGCATCGTGTGCAGCTAACGCTTCAAATTTGTTTTCTGCAGTCACGAATGGTAAGCCAGTGAATTTTGCAATGTAATCTGCTACTTTCACATCATAGCCTTTTGGTGTGTTTAAACCAGTACCTACAGCAGTACCACCAAGTGCTAATTGACTTAAGTGTGGAAGGGTGTTTCTTAGTGCGCGTAAACCGAAATCTAATTGTGCCGCATAAGCAGAGAACTCTTGACCTAATGTTAATGGGGTTGCGTCCATTAAGTGAGTACGGCCAATTTTTACCACATCTTTAAATTCTGCAGATTTTTTAGCAAAAGTTTTTTGTAAACGTTCTACACAAGGAATGGTGTGCTCAACCACTTTTTTGTATGCGGCAATGTGCATTGCAGTTGGGAAAGTATCGTTTGAAGATTGTGATTTGTTCACATCATCATTTGGGTGAACGAAAGATTTTTCGCCTAATTTACCACCATGTAAAACGTGAGCACGGTTTGCCACCACTTCATTCACGTTCATGTTTGATTGTGTACCTGAACCGGTTTGCCAAATGACCAATGGGAATTGGTCGTCTAATTTCCCTGCAAGGATTTCATCACAGGCGGTTGCGATCAAATCACGTTTTTCTACAGGTAATACACCTAAATCACAGTTTGCGAAAGCAGCAGCTTTTTTCAAATAACCGAACGCTTCAATAATTTCGTGCGGCATAGAAGCTGCCGGACCAATTTTGAAGTTGTTGCGAGAACGTTCGGTTTGTGCTGCCCAGTATTTATCTGCAGGAACTTGAACTTCGCCCATAGTGTCTTTTTCAATACGAAATGCCATGTGATACTCCTATCATCGAAAATAAAAATAAATCTTGAAAATTCTAACACCTGCGAGTTATGAATGGAATGTAACATAAAGGTTAAAAGTTACTTTTGTGATGTAGATCATAAAAGTGCGGTAAAAAATTTCCGTGTTTTTTCTATTTACTTTAATCACCTTGTAGATGATTTATTTTTTGCTGCTTTTTTGATAGAATCCGCCAGTTTACAAAACGATAAATGGAGAAGTCGCAATCATGGCAAAAAACGCACAATTTTATCTCTTAAATCCAGAAAAGAAGATAACAGTTGAGCAACTTGCCTGTGATCTTGCTGCTCAAGCGTGGCGTTTAGGCAAGCGAGTTTTAATCGCGTGTGAAACAGAAGAGCAAGCATTTTTAATTGATGAAGCATTATGGCAACGGGATCCGAACGAGTTTGTTCCTCATAATCTTTCAGGCGAAGCAACACAATATGCGCCGCCAATTGAGATTAGTTGGAAAGGCAAACGCAATGCCCAACGTCGAGATTTGCTGATCAATTTACAAATGGAAGTGCCGGATTTTAGTCACAGCTTTACGCAATTAATTGATTTTGTACCGGTAGAAGAAACACAAAAAGCTCAAGCGCGTGAACGTTATAAAATTCTTCGTTCGCAAGGTTGGACGCTTTCTACTGAAAACACTTAATATTTTTTAACTTTAAAACCTAGGAAATTAACATGAATTTAAACGCTAAAGTGGCTTTAAGCCTTATTCTTGGCGCAAGCACCTTATTATCTGCTTGTGACAATAAAGAAAATACATCAACCCAAGTTGAGAAAGCAGTAAGAGTACCTGCACCAACAGAAAAAGCAGAAAGTGCGGTTGAAAAATCAAAAGAATTAGTGGCTGAAACTAAATCAGCCGAAAAAGTCGCTGAGAAAACAGAAAGTACAGAAGTTAAAGCTGACATTAAAACTGCAGAAGTAAAATCTGAAGCAGTGAAATCAGAAGTTAAAAAAGAAGAAAAAGCGGTTGATGTTGCAGAGAAAGCATCGGATAAAAAAGAGACTGTTGTCGCTCAACAAGCAACAATCCCTCAGAAACCACGAGTGGTAGTGACTGAAAAAGCACCAAAAGAAAGTGCAGAACGTAAACAGCAAAGAGCCGTATTAAATGTGTTAGAAAAACAATACGAAGAAGTTCGTTGTTTTGCCGATGCGAAAAACTTAAGCGGTGATAGTTTCTGTCGTCAAGAAGAACGTCGTTTATTCTTAGAAATTCAACGCATTAAAGATGAATTAAGAGGGATTGAGGAATAATCCTATCCTGACCAATATGAGGGCGTGATCAATTCGCCCTCAAAATAAAAAAATAGATTTTTTGTGACCGCACTTTATGAACGATATTACCTTTTATCAACGCTTCGAAGCCGATATTCTCGCCGGGCGTAAAACCATCACCATTCGAGATAAATCGGAAAGTCATTTTAAAGCAGGTGATATTTTACGTGTTGGTCGA
>CAUGKJ010000041.1 GCA_959600045.1 uncultured Haemophilus sp. | reverse complement strand
TTCTCTTTAGGCGTAATTATGGTGGTAATTTTAGGATCTGAATTATTCACCTCTTCTACTTTAACCTTAGTTGCCCGCGTAGGCGGTAAGATAACCACAGCTCAAATGATCCGAAATTGGATTGTGGTATATTTGGGTAACTTTGTGGGCGGTTTATTTATTGCTGCAGTGATTTGGTTTGGGGGACAAACCATGGCAGCAAATGGTCAATGGGGTTTAACCATTTTGGCAACCGCTCAACATAAGATTCATCATACTTGGTTTGAAGCATTTAACCTTGGTATTTTATGTAACATTATGGTGTGTGTAGCGGTATGGATGTCTTATTCCGGTAAAACTGTTACAGACAAAGCATTTATTATGATCATGCCGATTGGTTTATTTGTCGCCTCAGGTTTTGAACACTGTGTGGCAAATATGTTTATGATTCCACTAGGCATTATCACAGCTCATTCTAGTACGCCAGAATTTTGGCAACAAATTGGTGTGGATCCAATGAAATATGCAGACTTAGATCTCTATCATTTCATTGTGAAGAATTTGATTCCAGTAACGTTGGGAAACATTGTGGGTGGTGCGGTTTGTATCGGCTTATTCCAACGTTATTTAACCAAAGCTCACTAATGTACTAACGAACTAAACAGACTTATTTTTTATCAATTAAAAAAGGAAATGACTATGTCAGAACTTAATGAAGCACAAAAAGTTGCGTGGGCAGGATTCGTTGCCGGTGATTGGCAAGAAAACGTCAACGTGCGTGATTTTATTCAAAAGAACTACACCCCGTATGAAGGTGATGATTCTTTCTTAGCGGGTCCAACCGAAGCGACAACAAAACTTTGGGAAACCGTTATGGAAGGAATTAAAGTTGAAAACCGCACACATGCGCCATTAGACTTTGACGAACATACGCCTTCAACGATTACTTCTCACGCACCAGGTTATATCAATAAAGACTTAGAGAAAATCGTAGGTCTTCAAACCGATGCTCCATTAAAACGTGCCATTATGCCATTTGGTGGTATTAAAATGGTGGAAGGATCATGCAAAATTTACGGTCGTGAATTAGATCCTGAAGTGAAAAAAATCTTCACTGAATATCGTAAAACCCACAACCAAGGTGTATTCGATGTTTATACGCCAGACATTTTACGTTGTCGTAAATCAGGTGTATTAACTGGTCTTCCAGATGCTTACGGTCGTGGTCGTATCATTGGCGACTACCGTCGTGTCGCACTTTATGGTGTTGACTTCTTAATGAAAGATAAATACGCACAATTTACTTCTTTACAAAAAGACTTAGAAGATGGCGTAAATCTAGAAGCAACTATCCGTTTACGTGAAGAAATTGCAGAACAACACCGTGCATTAGGCCAAATGAAACAAATGGCAGCAAGTTACGGTTTCGATATTTCTAACCCTGCAACTAACGCTAAAGAAGCAATTCAATGGATGTACTTTGCTTACTTAGCAGCAATCAAATCACAAAATGGTGCAGCGATGTCATTCGGTCGTACTGCAACCTTCATCGATATCTATATCGAGCGTGATTTAAAAGCAGGTAAACTTACTGAAACTGAAGCCCAAGAATTAGTTGACCACTTAGTCATGAAACTTCGTATGGTTCGTTTCTTACGTACACCTGAATACGATCAATTATTCTCTGGTGACCCAATGTGGGCAACTGAAACCATCGCAGGTATGGGTTTAGACGGCCGTACATTAGTCACCAAAAATACATTCCGTATTTTACACACCCTTTACAACATGGGTACTTCTCCAGAACCAAACTTAACAATTCTTTGGTCTGAACAATTACCTGAAAACTTCAAACGTTTCTGTGCGAAAGTATCGATTGATACCTCATCAGTTCAATACGAAAACGATGATTTAATGCGTCCAGACTTCAACAATGATGACTACGCAATCGCATGTTGTGTATCACCAATGGTTGTTGGTAAACAAATGCAATTCTTCGGTGCGCGTGCAAACTTAGCGAAAACATTGTTATACGCAATCAACGGCGGTATCGATGAAAAATTAGGTATGCAAGTAGGTCCGAAAACTGCACCAATCACTGATGAAGTGTTAGATTTCGACACAGTCATGACTCGTATGGACAGCTTTATGGATTGGTTGGCAAAACAATATGTGACTGCATTAAATATCATCCATTATATGCATGATAAATATTCATACGAAGCAGCATTAATGGCATTACATGATCGTGATGTATACCGTACCATGGCTTGTGGTATCGCAGGTCTTTCTGTTGCAGCCGACTCACTTTCAGCAATTAAATATGCGAAAGTTAAACCAGTTCGTGGCGACATCAAAGATAAAGATGGCAATGTTGTAGCAAGCAACGTAGCGATCGACTTTGAAATCGAAGGTGAATATCCACAATATGGTAACAACGACAACCGTGTTGATGACATCGCTTGTGATTTAGTTGAACGTTTCATGAAGAAAATTCAAAAACTTAAAACTTACCGCAATGCTGTGCCTACACAATCTGTATTAACCATTACTTCTAATGTAGTTTATGGTAAGAAAACAGGTAACACCCCAGATGGTCGTCGCGCAGGTGCACCATTTGGACCAGGTGCTAACCCAATGCACGGTCGTGACCAAAAAGGTGCGGTAGCATCATTAACTTCTGTAGCTAAACTTCCATTTGCTTACGCGAAAGATGGTATTTCTTATACCTTCTCAATCGTACCAAATGCGTTAGGTAAAGATCCAGAAGCACAACGTCGCAACCTTGCGGGCTTAATGGATGGTTACTTCCACCACGAAGCAGCAGTAGAAGGTGGTCAACACTTAAATGTGAACGTGTTAAACCGTGAAATGTTATTAGATGCAATGGAAAATCCGGACAAATATCCGCAATTAACTATTCGTGTATCTGGTTACGCAGTCCGTTTCAACTCTTTAACTAAAGAGCAACAACAAGACGTCGTCACTCGTACATTCACAGAATCGTTCTAAAACACGATAAAATTTAACCGCACTTTAGCGGGAACATAAAAATTATGAGCCTGATTTTAAGTCAGGCTCATTTTTTATAGATGATATTTTTGGTAAAATTTAGCTAGATTTATTTTTTTGGAAATTTATGTATGTCTGTTCTAGGAAGAATTCACTCCTTTGAATCCTGTGGAACCGTGGATGGTCCCGGCATTCGTTTTATTTTATTTATGCAAGGCTGTTTAATGCGTTGCAAATATTGCCACAACCGTGATACTTGGGATCTTGATGGTGGTCGCGAAATCAGTGTGGAAGAACTCATGAAAGAAGTCGTGAGCTATCGCCATTTTATGAATGCAACCGGTGGTGGTGTAACAGCATCAGGTGGTGAGGCCATTCTTCAAGCTGAGTTTGTACGAGATTGGTTCCGAGCTTGTAAAGCAGAAGGCATTAATACTTGTTTAGATACTAATGGGTTTGTACGTCATTATGATCACATTATTGATGAACTGATCGATGTAACCGATCTTGTTTTGCTTGATTTAAAAGAACTTAACGATCAAGTACACCAAAACCTGATTGGTGTACCAAATAAACGGACACTGGAATTTGCGAAATATCTGCAAAAACGTAATCAGCGAACCTGGATTCGTTATGTAGTGGTTCCTGGCTATACCGATAACGATCATGATGTTCATCTGCTCGGACAGTTTATTGAAGGTATGACCAATATTGAAAAAGTCGAACTTCTCCCTTATCATCGATTAGGCGCTCATAAATGGAAAACCCTTGGCTTTGAATATGAGCTCGCAGATGTTTTACCACCGACGAAAGAATCACTTGAGCATATTAAAACAATCCTTGAAGGATATGGACATACGGTAAAATATTAAGCTAAGGTGTAAAAAGATTAACAGCAGGCTTTAGAAAGCTTTAAGGAGGAAAAATGAAAAAATTAGCATTAACGTTTTTAGGTGTAGCCCTTTTAGCAGGCTGTTCAGCTGTTCAATCGCCAGTTACACAAGAAGAGGTGACATTAACGCCCCCTTCAAAAGATAGAGTAGGGTATGTTCGATTAGTAAAAGATAAAAATTACTACATTGATACCGATTCAATTTGGGTGGACAACCAAGATTTAAACCAAGTGCATTTTGATGCCGTAGTGAATTTGGATAAAGGTTTATATGTGTATCCAAATGAGAAAAGACGTTATGCACGTTCTGTTCGCCAATATAAAATCTTAAACTGTAAGAACTACCATTTAACTCAAGTTCGTACTGATTTTTATGATGATTTCTGGGGCGAAGGTTTGCGTGCCGCACCGAAAAAACAAGAGAAATACACAATCAGCTTAAAGCCGAATACAACGCTCTATGCGGCTGCACAAATCATTTGTGTGAACTCAGATAGAAAACCTTCTTTAGAGTTAGAAGGTTCAAAGGCGAAATAATCAATCAAAGTGCGGTTAGAAATAACCGCATTTTTTATCTCTGTAAAAAGTCATTACCAGACAATAAAAAACGGTCAATATTCATTAAATATTGACCGCTCTTTTTATCTCACCATGAAAGATTATTTCACACGAGAAACGTATTCGCCTGAACGAGTATCGACTTTAATTACTTCACCGATTTGAACGAAAAGAGGTACTTTCACCACAGCACCAGTACTTAATGTTGCTGGTTTACCGCCTGTACCCGCAGTATCACCTTTAAGACCAGGGTCAGTATCGATGATTTCTAATTCTACGAAGTTTGGTGGAGTGACAGTAATTGGCGCACCGTTCCATAAAGTCACGATACAATCTGCTTGGTCTAATAACCATTTTTCTGCATCACCCACTGCTTTTGCATCAGCAGAGTATTGTTCAAATGTTTCTGGGTGCATGAAGTACCAGAATGCATCATCTTTGTATGAATAAGTCAGGTTAAGATCCATAACATCAGCAGCTTCAACCGAAGTACCAGATTTGAAGTTTACATCTAATACTTTGCCTGAAATTAATTTACGAATACGAGTACGAGTAAAAGCTTGGCCTTTACCTGGTTTAACGAATTCGTTTTCAACGATCACACAAGGCTCACCGTCTTGCATAAATTTTAGACCTGGTTTGAAATCACTGGTAGTATATGTAGCCATATTAAAAATATCCTAAAAAATAGAGATTGTTTGAAAGTGCGTATTTTAACCCGAAATATTGCGATTAGAGAAGAACAAAATTGGTTAGAAACCCTAAAAAATGCGATTTCTGATCCGAAAATCTTATTAAAAACCTTAAATTTGCCCGTTGACGATTTTGCAGAGGATATCGCTGCCCGTAAACTTTTTGCTATGCGAGTGCCTTTACCTTTTGTTGAAAAAATGGAAAAAGGGAATCCGAAAGATCCACTTTTTTTACAAGTGATGACTGCTCAACAAGAATTTATTGAGACCGAAGGGTTTAGCCAAGATCCTTTAGATGAGCAGCAAAAAAATGCCGTACCTAATATTCTGCATAAATACCAAAATCGCTTGCTGTTCATGGCAAAAGGAGGCTGTGCCGTTAACTGTCGTTATTGTTTCCGTCGCCATTTTCCTTATGATCAAAACCCAGGCAATAAAGCGAGTTGGCAACAAGCAATAGACTATATTGCGGTCCATCCAGAAATTGAAGAAGTGATTTTTTCGGGTGGCGATCCGATGATGGCAAAAGATAGTGAATGGGCATGGCTATTAGAACGCCTTGAAAAAATACCGCACTTACAGCGTTTACGTATTCACTCTCGTTTGCCAGTCGTGATTCCAGATCGCATTACGGATGAATTTTGTGATTTATTGCTAAAAAGCCGATTACAAGCGGTGTTTGTCACGCATATCAATCATCCAAATGAAATTGATGAGGCGCTTTCTTTGGCTATGCAAAAACTGGCAGGCGCTAAAGTGACCTTACTCAATCAATCAGTCCTTTTAAAAGATGTGAATGATAACCCACATACATTAAAAGTATTGAGCGATAAGTTGTTTCAAGCGGGGATTCTACCTTATTACTTGCATTTGTTGGATAAAGTGCAAGGTGCGAGTCATTTTTATATCTCAGATGAGAAAGCCTTACAAATTTACAAAGAATTACAGGCGCTCACTTCTGGCTATTTAGTACCCAAATTAGCTCGAGAAATTGGTGGAGAGCCAAATAAGACTTTATACACAGCGTAAGATCCGATAAAATACGATTCAATTTTTCACCGCACTTTTGTGCGATCTTTAGTTTAGCAAATCGAGGTAATCCCGTGGATAATAGAAATCAACCTAACGACAATTCATCTCAAAATGAATTAGATTTAGGATTTAATCACTCTGACTCTGTGACACCAAGAAAACCGGTTCAACAAAGTGGCTCAATTTTTGATAAAGCCAAAGGTTTATTTGGTAAAAAAGAACAGCCAGATACACAATTCCATGTTCGTCGCGAACCAACTTTTGGTGCGGCAGCAAGCCAACCTTTTTCACCTTCTCAAGCATTCCAAAGTGAAAATGTTGAGCAATCAGTTTCATCAAGCTCTTTCGAAACTCAAGAGCCCGTTGAGAATGTTCAGGTAGAAAACATAGCGGAAGAAAAAGTGATTTTTGAAAATTCTCCAGCAGAAGAGATTGTGGAAGAAGTGACAACTCAAGCAGAAACAGTTGCACCGGCAGCCGCTGCTGCTGCAAGCTTGAAATCACCTGAAAAATGGAAGGTTCTACAAATGTTACCAGAAAAACATCGCCGTTTATTTATTGCTATCTTGGGGTTAGTGGTCTTACTGATTATTTTCTTCACCCTAAAACCAAACTCAGATACGGTGGAGTCTTTTGAACAGCAAAACAGCAATGAAATTCCGGTTCAATTCCAATCATTAGATCAGTCTCAACCGGTTGAAACCACCATATTAGATAACAATAATACTACGGCTCCTGCAACAACAGAGCCAACAGCAAATGGCGCTAAATCAGATGCACCTCCAGCCATGGAGTATGTAGGTGATAAAGCAGATGCGGCGAAATCACAACCTGCAGAGCCTGCACAACAAACTGTTGCTCAACAACCAGCAACTCAACCTGCACCGGTTCAACCAACTGTTGCTCCTGTGCCAGTTAAAGAACCCGTGAAAACAGTACAACCAGCTGTAGAAAAACATACCGCAACAGTTGAGCATAAAGCAGAACCTCGTCGCGAACAGACATCTGTGGTTCAAGAGAAAAAACAACCTAAACCAGTAGCTGAAAAAGCAACAGTTCAGCCGACTCAAACCGTGAAAAAGAGTCAAGCAAAATTCAAGAAGCAAAACCGGTTGCCACTAAAGACAGTAAGGTTCAAATTGTGGAAGCGAAATCAGCAACCCAAAATACAGCGAAAGCAGCTGAACCTGCAGCACAAACCGCTTCAACCGGTGCAACAAAAACATTAACGGTGCCGCAAGGTGTTTCATTGATGCAAGTATTCCGTGATAATAAATTGAATATT
>CAUGKJ010000040.1 GCA_959600045.1 uncultured Haemophilus sp. | reverse complement strand
ATTGATTGTGCTCGTCAGCCTTTTTAGTGATGGTAAGAAAAGCCAAGTTTTATCAGGCGATCAAGGGGCATTATATTTAAATTTAACAGGCTATCTTGCAGATAACACAGAGGATATGTTGAGTTGGCAAGAGGAGTTTCAACGTTTAAATAATGAAAAGGTCTCGTATAAATATTCTACGTTTGATGTGGTGCAAAGTATTTTATCTGCGAAAGATGATGAACGAATTCGTGGTTTAGTGCTGAATTTAAATGACTTTGAAGGGGGCGATCTTCCCTCATTAGAATATGTAGGAAAAGCGATTCAAAGCTTCAAAGAGTCAGAAAAGCCGGTTATTGCTTATGCTGACAATTACACACAGGCCCAGTATTTCCTCGCGAGTTTTGCGGATGACATTTATCTCAATCCAATTGGCCAAGTCGGTATTCAAGGTTTACGTCAGGAAAATCTTTACTTTAAATCCATGCTCGAAAAACTTGAAATCACACCTCATATTTTCCGTGTAGGGACATATAAGTCCGCGGTAGAACCTTTCTTGCGTGATGATATGTCGCCAGAAGCAAAAGCGAATATGCAAAAATGGCTTGGTGGCATGTGGCAAAACTATATGCAAACACTAATGGTTAATCGCCATATTACCGCCAATGATGTATTACCGAATGCACAAAAATATATTAGTGATTTAAAAGCGTTAAAAGGTGATGAAACGGCTTATGTGAAAAAACGTCAGTTAGTGACACAGTTTGCGACAAGATTGGATTTAGATAAAAAATTGACCGCACTTTTCGGTCAAGGTGAAGAAGGCAAAGCCAAATTAGTGGATTTTGAAGATTATTTATCTGATTTAGGCGATCGTTTCTCTGTTGATCCAAATGAAAAAAATATTGTTGCGGTAGTGAATGTCGAAGGGACAATTATTGATGGTGAAAGCAATGAAGAATCAGCTGGCGGCGATACCATCGCGAAGTTATTGAGACAAGCCTACGATAACGAGAAAGTGAAGGCGGTTGTTCTCCGTGTTAACTCTCCGGGTGGCAGTGCATTTGCATCAGAAATTATTCGCCAGGAAACTGAAAATCTTCAAAAAGCAGGCAAACCTGTTGTGGTATCCATGGGGGGCATGGCAGCATCTGGTGGTTATTGGATTTCTTCAACTGCCGACTATATCGTGGCAGATAAAAATACGATTACTGGTTCAATCGGGATTTTTGCATTATTCCCAACCTTTGAAAATACAATCAAAAAAATGGGAATGAGTACTGATGGCGTAGCGACAACGGATCTCGCGGAAACGTCAGCTTTAAGTCCATTGGGTAAAAATACACAGGATATTTATCAACTTAGCATCGAAAATGGTTATGAGCGTTTCTTAGATGTGGTAAGCCGTGGTCGTCAATTATCAAAAGATAAAGTGGATAAAATTGCTCAGGGCCAAGTTTGGTTAGGGCAAGATGCACAGAAAAATGGCTTAGTGGATGAATTAGGCGATATTGATGTAGCTATTGATAAAGTGGTCGCACTAGTCAATCAACATCCTGATAAATACATGGATAATTTCAGCGTGCAATGGTTGGTGGATGAAGATAATAGTTTCTTCGCTAAATTAGATCGCAAGCTTAAACAAAAAGGTCAAGCGTTACTTACAAATTGGTTGGGACTGCCACAGGAAGTGCATCAAGTGAAAAAACAACTGAATGTGTTAAGTCAATTTAATGATCCAAAAGGGCAGTATTTATATTGTTTAAATTGTGGTTCAGTTAAGTAATTCGTAAAGTATAAAAAAGGGCGGAATGTAATTTCCGCCCTTATTTTTTATCCAATTAGTTTATTTTTCATTTTTGATATTGGAGAAAATATTCGCCAAAATTGGACCTGATACATTGTGCCAGAAACTAAATAAAGCACTTGGTACCGCGGCAATTGGGTTGAAATGAGCAGCTGCCAGTGCAGCACCTAAACCTGAGTTTTGCATGCCTACTTCAATTGCCACCGCTTTACTATCTGCAGTATTAAGTTTAAATAATTTTGCTGCAAAGTAACCAATTAAATAGCCTAAGCAGTTATGTAAAACCACAACACTGAAAATTAATAGGCCTGATTCTACGATTTTATCCTTACTTACTGCTACTACCGCTGCCAAGATTAAAACGATAGAAATAACAGACACTAATGGCATAGTTTGGCTTGCTTGCTCCACTTGTTTTTTGAAGAGCGCACGAACAACTAAACCTAAGAAAATTGGGAACAACACCATTTTTAATACAGACATAAACATTGCACCAGCATCAATATCTAACCATTGACTTGCTAATACATAGAAAATAGCAGGGGTTAATACTGGTGAAAGTAAGGTTGAGATTGTGGTACAAGCAACAGAAAGCGCGGTGTTACCTTTCGCTAAATAAGTCATTACGTTTGATGATGTACCACCCGGGCAAGAACCCACAAGAATCACACCAACCGCTAAATCAGCAGGTAAATCAAAGGCTTTTGCTAATCCAAATGCGATAGCTGGCATAATGATAAATTGACCCGCTACACCAATGAACACAGATTTTGGATGTTTAGCCACCTCGCTGAAATCTGCAAAAGTTAAGGTAATCCCCATACCAAACATCACTAAACCTAAAAGGTAAGGAATGTATGGTGCAAAAATTTTGAATTGCTCTGGGAAGAGAAAGGCGAGAAGAGCAAAAACAATCGCCCATAATGCGAAAGTTTTGCTCACAAAGTTAGTGAGTTTTAATAACGCTTGCATAGTTGCTTTCCTATTTTGTTAAAAAGAATGAAAAGAGCTGTCAATTTTAAAGACGTTTTTTTGAGATGTCTATGCCTAACTTGTTTGACAGAGAATTAGGAAGTCGTTGTTTGCCAAGCATTTTCATCAAGCAATTGACCAAAATGACTTTCTACAAGTAGGCGAGTAATGTTATTTTGAGGATTGGTAAAGATCTCTCTCGGGGTGCCAGACTCGATAATTTCACCTTCATCCATTACCAAAACTTGATCTGCTATATGTTTGATAATGCCTAAATTTTGTCCAACATAAATATAGGAAATGCCTAAATGTTCTTGTAAATCTAAAATCAGATTAAGCAATTGAATACGCACAGAGGCATCTAATGTACTCAATGCATCATCAATAATAATGATCTCAGGTTGAAGAATCAGCGCACGAGCTAGGGCGATCCGCTGTTTTTGACTGACTGAAAGGTGTTTAATTTTCAGATTTGTATAATCAGGATAAAGCCCTACCAATGAGAGCGTTTCAAAGATCTTTTCATTGCGAGTCTCTTCATCCCAATCGGTAATTAATCGTAGTGGTGCATCTAAGGCTTGTCCAATATTTAAACGCGGGTTAAACGCTGAATTCGCATCTTGGAAAACCATTCGAATATGCTGTGCGCGATAGTGAAAATCTTCGAATTGTAATGGTAAATCATTAAATAAGATTTTTCCTGAAGCAGGGGGAGTTATCCCTGCGATCATTTTTACTAAGGTCGATTTACCCGAACCATTTTTACCGATAATCGCAAGGGTTTCTTTACGGTTAAGCGTAAAGCTGACGTCTTTTACCGCATAAAACTGCTCGAAACCAAAAAGTTTTGCGGGTTCATCAAAGGTTTTACTGAGATTTTCCACTTGTAATAATGGCATTATTCGTTTCCTTTTGATTCGGTATTGAGCGTAAGCGGTGAAGTTGCAATTTTATCCTTAAACTGCCGTTCTCGAAGATTAATCGGATGATGGCAGGAAAATTCATGCTGTTTAATGCGATATCGGCTTGGCTTTTGAATACATTCACGCTGAGCAAAAGGGCAGCGAGGTCCTAAACGACAACCAATCGGCATTTGTTCTAAAATCGGCACAGTCCCTTCTAATGTGCCTAATTTGCTTTTAAAACCTAAGGGGCGACTAAAATCGGGAACAGAGTAAAGCAATGCTTGCGTATAAGGATGATGAGGCATTTCTAATATTTGGTCGGTCGGCCCAGACTCTGTATTTTGCCCACAATAAAGAACGGAAATGCTATCACACCATTCACTGATACTTTTAAGATCGTTACTGGCTAATAAAATTGTTGTGCCTTGGTTTTGATTCATACTTGAAAGCAAGCGGAAAATTTGCAATGCCGTAATGGACTCCAAAGAATTAGTGGGTTCATCCGCAATTAATAATCGAGGTTGATTCGCCACTGCTACGGCAATCATCACTTTTTGTCCTTCACCTTCAGTGAGCTCATTTGGATAACTCGCCATAATATCTTGGTGATCTTTAATCCCTACGCGGTGCAGTAATTCAATCGCACGACGTTTTTTCCAACCAAACCACTGCCACCAACGGCCTTTAAAGGTCCAGTTTGGAATACTTTGGATAAGCTGTTTACCAATTTTCGGCTTGGATCAAGGCAACTTAATGGGTTTTGGAAGATCATTGAAATTTCTTTTCCAACGATTTTTCGACGTTGATTTGGTGTCAGTTTAAGCAATTCAACATCATTAAAACGAAAACGGTCAGCCGTGACAATCCAGTTATCTTTAATGGAATTACTGATTACTTTAGCAATTAAACTTTTACCGGAACCCGATTCACCAACGAGTCCTAGAATTTCCCCTTCATTAAGCGAAAGATTGACGCCGTCCACAATTTTCATGCGACCGTTTGGTGTTTGAATTTCAATATTAAGATTGCGAATATCTAACAGCGCCATGGGTTACTCGTAATATTTATTGATTGCTTTACATAATCCGTTAGTAAAAATAATGCTTAATAAAATGGTGAAAATAATAGCAAAGCCCGGTAATAAAACTGTCCAAGGGGCAAGATAAATCAGCTCTAACGAATCTTTAATCATTGCGCCCCATTCTGGCATTGGACGTTGTGCACCTAGAGAAATAAAGCTGAGAGCCGTAATATCTAAAATAGCGACCACAAATGCTCGAGAAATTTCTTGCGTATAGACGACACTAATATTCGGCAAGATTGTAGTTTTTAATAATTCCCAGTTTGAAATACCATCTAATTTCAGTAAGAGTACGTAGTCTTTCTTTAGCTCTTGCTGAATTGCTTGATAAATGGCATGTACAAAATACGGCAAAATAGCCAATAGAGTGGCAAACATGGCATTCATTAAGCTCGGTTCCATTAATGTAGAAATGATAATGGCAATCAGCAAAATGGGGATAGATAAAAACGCATCAAAAATATGACCTAAGAAACGGGATTTAATCCCTTCTGACATACCAGCAAGAATACCTAATGCGCCGCCAATAATTGCCACAGCAATGACCACTAAAAGAGAGGAACCGAGGGTATATTGTGTGCCCATAATTAATCGACTGAGTACATCACGACCAAGATCATCGGTACCAAAGAAAAAAGCAATACGACCTTTTTCTACCCAAGATGGCGGCATGAGTTCTTCTCCGACAAACTCCATGCTTTCACTATAAGGCATAATGAGTTTAGGAAAAAGTGCGGTCAAAATCAGAAGACAAAATAAATAGAAACAGAATAATGCCACGCGATTCTGACGGAAAAGCAACCAAATCTGAAAGAAGGAGGTGCTTTCGCGAAATTCATCAGGTTCTCTATCTTGCATACCAGCCCTTCTTATTCAATGGATCTAACACAAACATGAGCAACTTGGCGAACGTATCAATAATAATGATACAAATACCAATTACCACGACACCAGCAGAAATACTGTTGTAATCTTGTTGGGTTACAGCATCAATCAACCAATGTCCAATTCCTGACCATCCTAATACCGTCTCAACCAACATACATTGTGTTAATACTAAGGTAAATACACGTGTAAGTTGTGGAATCAATAATGGAAAAGTATTGCGGAAAACATAACGTCTTAAAATCGCCCATTTTGACCAGCCACGTGTTGCTGCTGCTTTCGCATATTCTTGTTGAAGTAAGTAATCAGCTCGTTGCTGAATGATGCGGATAAATTCCATGGTCGGCTGAATACAAAGCACTAATGTAGGCAAGGCTAGATGTTGTAAAACATTTTGTACGATTTTAGTTCGGTAAGGCACATCCACAAACCACACATCAATAATAGGGAAGCCCGTGATGGGTTTGATTTCATACAGTAAATTATATTGCCCAATGGCTGCGATCTCCCAGCTGTGAATCGCTGCTACATAAAGCAAAATTGGTGCAAACCAGAAAATTGGAATAGACAAACCAACATTGGATATACTCTGCAATGAACGTGAAAAAACACGTTGATTATAGACCGCACTTAATACACCGAGAGGAATACCTAAGATACAAGCTAATAAGAGCGCAGTAAAACAGAGTTCTAATGTGGGTGGTAATACCGTAAAAATTAAATCTTTTAAGGATTCTCCGCCGTTATAGGTAATTCCTAAATCACCCTGTAACAATGATGCAAGGTAATGATAATAAGTACTATAAATGTTATTTGTGACAAGATCGGCGTTGAGCGGATCTCGCATTAAAATCACAAAACTTAATACGGATAAAATCAATAATAAAATGCTTACCCAAATCACATGACGGATCGCTGAAACGAGCATTATTTATTCTCCTTATTTTTCATAAAATACAAGGTAGAAAAATTAATGCTACCAAATGGGGTCATCTCAATTCCTTTAACATTGCCGCGGGCGACCAAAAGTCGTTTGACGTTTGCAATTGGCACAATAGGCAATTCGTTTAAGATGAGGTCTTGTGCATTGTTATATGCTTTAGAGCGCTCATATAAATGATTGGTCGCCAGTGCACGATTCATCATCTTATCAAATTCAGGATTACACCAATTTGATAAATTCGTGATTTCATTTTGCGTATCACAACTTAAAATCGGACGCATAAAACCGTCAGGATCAAGGTTTCCAGCAAGCCAACCCGTTAAGATTAAATCGTAATCTTCTGTGCCTTTGCGTAATTGTTCGATTAAATATGTCCGTGTGACTGACCGCACTTTAACATCCACGCCGGCTTTGGCTAAATCCCATTTAATGAGCTCCGCCATTTTAATTGGGGCAGGGTTATACACTTGTTCTTCATTCATTACCCACATATTTAACGTGAGTTTTTTATCGCGTAATGCTTTCTCTGCTTCAGCTGGCTGGTAATCATAAGGAAAATCAGGCGTATTAATTGCAGAAGCCCAAGAAATCTCAGGAATAATGTTATTCGCCACCGTTGCTGTGTTATGGTAAATATTTCGCACAATTCTAAAACGGTTTAAGCTTTTTGAAATGGCTTGGCGAATGGTTTTATCCTGCATTAATGGCTTTTGGAAATTGAAAGCCAAATAAGCCAAGTTCATTCCATCCGTAGATTGCAGATAATAACGGTCGTCCTTTTCGCTTAACAAACCGAGTTGGCTAACTTCAGGATAAGAGGCAATTTGGCATTCATTGTTAAAGAATTTAATTAAACGCCCTGTACGATCCGTAGAAAGATCCACGATGATATTTTTAATTTTGGCTTCTTTTTTCCAATAGTCCTCATTGCGTACCAAGCGAACATATTGGTTATAAACGTAATCTTTCACTTGATAAGGGCCCGTGCCAACAGGATGCGTATCCAATTGGGTGAGATTATCATCCGC
>CAUGKJ010000039.1 GCA_959600045.1 uncultured Haemophilus sp. | reverse complement strand
CACTGGTTTTATAAAGCTTCACAACAGCGCGTCGTTGTGTGGGGCGTATTATAGGCATTTCAAACGCCTTTGCAAGATCTTTTTGTAAAAAAATGTAAATTTTTTCTTAGTTGAAGATCTTTTAATCAAATCGTCTAAAAAACACTATTCTTATGGTGTTTTATTCTACGAATTAAGGCTTTCTGCAAAGGTCTTTACTTTTCCCCAATCGGTATATTCAATTTCTTTGGTCGTATCTGTTTCGCCATTTGTAATTTTCATAATCAATTGGATCATGACACGATCAATCCATTTATATCGAGGATATAGCAATGCCCCTGCAAACACGCCGACTTTTGTCGGAGTCCATTTTATGCGTTGAAGGAACTTACGAACATAGACATTTCCCTCTGGCGTATCTTTTCCTTCTTTTCTCGCTGTCAAATTTACGCCAAAAAAGACCGCTCTTTTTGCATTCAGTAATTCATGATGGCGTTCCACAAAATGGTATAACTGTTTATTAAAATGACCATAGCGAATGGATGCCCCAATAATCACCCGATCAAAAAATGGAAGATCCAGTTCCTCCGTTAACGGTGAAACCACTACTTCTCCTTCAAGATACTGAGCCATAAATTCAGCAATCTTTTTTGTTTGCCCATCGTGGCTTGAATATAAAATTAATGTTTTCATTATTCCTTCCAAAATGCCGGTGTGAAAAGCGCCAATAGTGTGAAGATTTCTAAACGACCGCACACCATCGCAATAGTTAGTACCCATTTAGCACTATCTGGCATCGCTGTCATATTACTGCTTACTGAACCTAAGCCTGGTCCAAGGTTATTAATACTTGCCAACACTGCATTAAAGGCATCAAAAGGTGCAACACCGCAGGCAATAACACTTAACAAACAAATAGTGAATACCAATAGATATGCAGAGAAAAAGGCCCAAATACTCCCAATCACACGTTCATCAAGGACATTTTTGCCCCATTTAATTGGATACACTAAATTTGGGTGAACAAATCGCTTCAGCTCTCTCGCACCTTGAAGATATAACACTAAAATCCGCGCAACACGCAAACCACCACCAACTGATCCCGCACAGCCTCCAATAAAAGAGGCTATGATTAATAGCATCGGCACAAAGGAAGGCCATTCAGCAAAATTTGATGTAGTGTAGCCTGTTGTTGTTGAAATCGATACGGCTTGGAATACGACTTGCTCAAAATCTTGCCATGAGGAATCAAAATATTGATGGCTTATCATTACCAATGTACAAGCCACGATAAGCAAAATTTGAATACTCATAAAGAAGCGGAATTCTGGATCTTTTGTATAAATCTTCAAAATATTTTCTCGTCCTAAGGTCGAAAATGCTCTGAAGTGCAATGCGAAGTTGCAAGCCGAAATCCACAAGAAAATGACCGTGATAAAATTAATCGCCGAACTATTAAAATAGCCGATACTAGCATCATGAGTAGAAAAGCCGCCAATAGATACGGTTGAGAAACTATGTGTAATCGCATCAAATGGTGTCATACCCGCTAGCCAGTAAGCCAAAGCACAAGACATGGTTAAAAAGAAATAAACAAACCACAATGCCTTTGCCGTTTCCGCTATCCGTGGCTGAATTTTCTGATCTTTCATTGGGCCTGACATTTCTGCACGGTATAACTGCATTCCGCCAATACCTAATAAAGGAATAATCGCAATCGCAAGTACGATGATCCCCATCCCGCCTAACCATTGTAGGAATTGACGATAAAACAGAATGGCTTTCGGTAAATTATCTAATCCTGTCATGACGGTGGCACCCGTGGTTGTTAGCCCAGAAAATGCTTCAAACACGGCGGAAGCCACTGTTAAATGAGGTGAATCAAATAATAGCAATGGCAAGGTTGCTAGACCGCCCAAAACGAACCAAAATGCCACCACAATTAAGAAACCATCACGAGACCGCAATTCTTGTTTATGGTGATGACAAGGCCACCAAAGCAACATGCCCACGGTTAAGCTTAATGCAAAAGCCTGCATAAACGCTTTACCGCCGCCATCGCCATAAATAAGCGCCACAAAGGCTGGAATCAGCATCGTACCGGAAAAACACATGATCAAAATGCCGATAATCCGAATAATGGATAAAATATGCACAATATCTCGCTTAATTCATTTCTTCTAATTTCAACGTTCCTGCCGAACGCTCAATTAATGCTTGTTCAAAAGGTTTAATTTGATCTTCACTAATGCCTAACTGCAATGTAATCTGCACTTGAAAATCTTGCTGATAAATTTCAATTTGATGCTGTTCACATAAAATTTGGATCCAATTTAATTGTGCATAATCACAATGAACTTGGAATAACTGACGTTCTACTTTTCGTTCAGTTTCTAATAATTTTAAAGCTTGCTGAACACCATTTCCATAAGCACGAACTAAACCGCCAGTACCTAATAAAATGCCACCATAATAACGAACAACTACGGCACTAATCTCACCGATTTGGCTACCTTGCAAAGCGGATAGCATCGGTTTCCCTGCAGTACCTGCTGGCTCACCGTCATCGGAAAAGCCTAATTGTTGAGAATCCGTTGGCTTGCCGGCCACTGCCGCCCAACAATGATGGCGGGCATTAGGTTGCTGCGCTTTAATTTATGCCCAAAAAGCTTTGGCTTGTTCAAGTCCTTCCGTATGTTGCAAATACGTGATAAATCGACTTTTCTTAATTTCTTCTTCAAAAACGACCGCACTTTTGGGGATAAGGTATTCAGCCATGGAATATTATTCAAGTAAATTTGTTGCGTAGTTTATCATTGATAGCGGATTTATCGAAATTTCCCCATAATTATGGTATGATGTAGCTCAATTTCAATAAAACTAATGAATAACAATGACTGAAATTACTGTCGATAAAACCCTTGATACCGTTGGTTTACGTTGTCCTGAACCTGTAATGCTCGTGAGAAAAAATATTCGCCACATGAATGAAGGTGAAGTTCTGCTTATTTTAGCGGACGACCCTGCCACTACTCGCGATATTCCCAGCTTCTGCCAATTTATGGAACATACGCTTTTAGCGAGTGAAACCCAAGACCCCCCTTTTAAATACTGGGTGAAAAAAGGCCAATAAAAATGCGGCCAATTTTGACCGCACTTTTGTTATTCTGCCGTATTACTCGAAACGGGGTAATACTGTTTCTGAAGAAATTCAGGCTTCAATAACGCAGAGGCATTCCACCACTCAATCACCAGCTCCTGTGGTCCTTCTGCATAAGACGCAATTTCATACACGTTATATACAAAATGAATTCCATCATGATCTAAATAGAAATTGTCGGTCACTTCAAAAGCGTCTTTTGATGTAAATGCTTCCTCATCCTTTATCTCACCATATCGAGTGTAACGTTCCCAAAGCAACTCTTTTAATTTAGCTTGCTGGTTTGGTTTAAAAACATCATCAAATGAGAGCAGTTTCTTCGTTTCTAAATCAACATTAAGATAATGGTAGCCACCAACTCCATGAGCGACACCACTGTAGCTGTAATAATTTATTAAAAATACAGCAAGCTTACCTCTTTGGTGACTAAATGCTAAATCTAAGGTTTCATCAATCCCCATTATTGGAGATTCCAACATCTCTTTTTTAGCTTCATCATATGCTTTTTGGTAATCCTCAATCAGCTGCTCGCGGCTTCTTGGTTTACCATCAGCATTTTTTGAAATTTGCTCTAAAAGTAGTTTATCTAGCCACTCAATATTCGTTTTTAGTGTAGAAATACTGTAATGAATTTTACCTTCAGTAGGGACATATTCATCTTCTTTTTTGGCCGATTTAGGGTATTTGATGGTTTCCTCTTTATCAAAAATCACATCATCTTGAGCAATAATTGCCGGAATAACCTTCTCAGCTTTCTCTTTTTCAGCTTTTAATTGCGTATTTTCTGCCGTCAGTTGCGCAATTGTCTGTGTTTGTTGCTCAATCGTTGCTTTCGCTTCTTTATCTTCGCAACCTGTTACCGTAAAAAGTGCGGTTAAAATTAAGGCTGAAATGAATGTCTTTTTCATGTATTACCTATAAATCAAATGTGTCTTTATCACGTAGAATATGATCATTGCCTTTGCGGCGTAAAAAGCCAGTACGATCAAAATATTCCATCAATTGCACTGTCAGTTTTCGACCAAAATTAAGCTTATCACGTAATTCATTTACGGCAACTTTACCTTCTTCGCCTGCCATTTCCTTAATTAAGCGAGCATAAACATAAATGCTCTCTGTCAGGAAAAAACGATCTTTTACGATTGGCGTGAGATAGCCTAGCTTACCCGCTTTATACATAAAATTACGCATTACACTTTCATCTTGCGCCAATGCCGTTGCCATATCACGCACCCAAATGGCTTGTCCATGTGCCTTTTCAAATTCTGCTAATACTGATTGCCATAAGCTTTGCTCTTCGGCTGAAAATTGAATTTTGTGTGAAGGCAAATGTAGCCAGCCACGAGTCTGCTGCAATTGGCCTTCATCAAGCATTTCTTCAATAAAATGATAAATCAGATTTTCTGGTTGGTTTAAAGTCGCAATACGGTATAAACGGGCTTTACTCAAACCAAGCTGATCATTATGTTGTTCATGATAGGTAGCAAGTGCGGTCAAAATTTGCTGCGTTTTTTCACGTTGATAATCACGATTAAAACACCAATTTTGGAAACGAATATCACCGTTTTCAGCCAACGCTTCTGCCAGTTGATTTTCAGTTAGCTGCTCACTCCACATTAGCGCTTGAGCTGAAACCGCCTCTTTTTGTAGGGTTAATCCGATACGTTGTGTGGCGGTTTGAGCCTGATTAAGTTTAGCTAAGAACGCTAAACGAGCCTCTGTACGCTTATAACGTTTTGGTGAATGAATTTCGAGTACCTTGGCACCACCAACTAAAGCTTTCGCATCACCACTACGTAAAATTAATTTATCCCCAAAGGCCAAAAATAATGGCTGCTCTAAAATGACTTCCGCCAAAGTGCGGTCATTTCTCATTGCATTTTTGCTTTCAAGCAAGGTAAGCTTACCTGTTGTGCGGCTTGCTGCATGATAAATGTGCACAGGTTGACTATCTTTCAAATTCACTTCAGGCGTAATTTCAATGGTAATACGATCAGTTGGCTCAAGTGGTTCTGAGGCTAACAACCAATCGCCACGCTGCATTGGAATACGATCTAAATCGACATTTAAATTGAGCGCTAAGCGTTGACCAGCCAAGCCTTTCTCACTCGGTGTATTTTGAGCATGGATATTTTTAACACGAACCTTTTGTCCTGTTGAAAGGAAAAGTTCGTCATCAATAGATACTGAGCCAGCAAATGCAGTTCCAGTCACAACCGTCCCTGCCCCTTTCACGCTAAAGACACGGTCGATAGCATAACGAAACGGTTTATTTATTTCGGCTAATTCCGGTAAATTGGCTAAATAATCGCGTAACGCATCAATTCCTAAGCCCGTTTGTGCCGATGTAATAAAATAATGAGATTCAGCTAAGAATGGATAATCTATCTGAATTTGTGTTTTTAGCGCCTCGATTTGCTCATTTGTTGCTCGGTCAGCCTTGGTAATCACTACCATGATTTCAGTAAATTGAAGCTGACGTAAAATCGCTAAGTGTTCTTTAGTTTGCGCGGCAATCCCTTCATCAGCTGCAACAATAAGCATGGCATAATGCACACCACCAAGCCCGGCCAACATGTTGGCGAGAAACTTTTCATGGCCAGGTACATCAATAAACCCAAGCACTTTCTCTTTTAAAGGTAAATAGGCATAACCCAAATCAATGGTCATTCCACGTTTTTTTTCTTCCGGCAAATGGGCGGTATTTGTGCCTGTCAGTGCCTTCAAGAGGGCTGTTTTACCATGATCGACGTGCCCTGATGTTACTATGATCATAATTTTTCCACCGTATCTAATAATGCCTTAAAGTCAGCCACGCTACGTAAATCTAACCAAATCTTTCCTTTCTCAACACGGCCAATTATCGGCTGTTCTAACGCTTTGAATATTGCTAAAAGTGCGGTCAATTTTGCCTCTGTTTTTTCAGCTATCGTTATCGCAATAGAAGGAATCGTCGCCATAGGTTGAGATCCACTCCCAATCTGAGCAAAACTTTCTTCAATCTCAACCTGGTAATCTTTTAAGCGGTTTGCTAAACAGACTTTAAGTTGTTCGGCTTTTTCTTTTAATACATCCATCGATTGGGTGAGTAAATGTAAAGTTGGCAACGTTTCAGTGAGTTTTTCGGGTTGGAGATAAAGGCGTAATGTTGCCTCAAGCCCGGCTAAAATCACTTTATCACAACGCAACACGCGCTTTAATGGGTGAGCTTGTAACTGAGCAATCCACTCTTTTTTACCAACAATAATACCAGCTTGTGTTCCGCCCAATAATTTATCGCCCGAGAATGACACTAAGTTTACGCCTTGTGCAACTTTTTCTTGTACCGTCGGCTCATTTGGTAAATGATATTGGCTTAAATCAATCAATGCCCCACTACCCAGATCCGTCATCACTGGAATATCAAATTCTCGTCCTAGCTCAACCAACTCTTGTTCTGAAACAGAAGCGGTAAACCCACTAATATGATAATTACTGCAATGTACTTTCATTAAGAAAGCCGTGTTTTCATTGATTGCTTGACGATAATCTTTCAAATGTGTGCGGTTTGTAGTTCCGACTTCAACAAGTTTACAGCCTGCTTGAGCTATAATGTCTGGAATACGAAATGCTCCGCCGATTTCAATTAACTCACCACGAGAAATAATGACTTCTCTATCTTTAGCAAAGGTAGCCAACATCAAGAGTACTGCAGCAGCATTATTGTTTACGATACAAGCAGCTTCTGCACCGGTGAGTTGTGCAAGTAGCTCACTTATGTAATTATCCCGATGACTGCGTTTGCCTTCTTCCAAATCATATTCCAGGGCAACGCTACCTTTCATCGCATGAAGTGCCGCTTGTTGTGCACTTTCAGCCCATAATGCTCGACCTAAATTTGTGTGTAATACCGTGCCCGTTAAATTATGGACTGATTTAATTTGTACATGATTTTGTTGAGTCAATCGCTCTTGTAAATAATGCAATGTACTTAGGTGATCGGCAAAAAAGTGCGGTAAATTTTGATGCTGTTTAATAAACTCGCGCCCTTCGGACAATAATTGGCGCAATTCACGCACGACAGCTGAATGAGCAAATTCAGTTAAAAGCATTTCACCTTCTGGTGTTTTTAAAAATTTATCTACCGAAGGAAGTTGTTGAAAAAGTGCGGTCATTTTTAATTCCTATTTCAAAATGGCGTTGAATTGCGAACTAATTTACGCTAAAGTAACCGCAATTTCAATAACGGAAGGTCGTCATCTCCGGTGAGGTGGCAGGACTTCAAATCCTGTTGGGGACGCCAGCGTTCCCGGGTGGGTTCAACTCCCATGACCTTCCGCCACTCTTTTCTTCCAAAGAATATTTCTCCCTTCCTAACATTCACATTTTTAATTTGAATTTTCATTATAATTTTGCGGAATTTTAGGCAAACAAAAAGGCGTATCTTTCGATACGCCTTCTTTATCTAACTTGTTACAGTTAA
>CAUGKJ010000038.1 GCA_959600045.1 uncultured Haemophilus sp. | reverse complement strand
ACATAAGGAACTTTTCAATTTTAACTCTGTCTGATAAAGCAACAATAGCTTGCTGTCTTGAATATATGAAGGCGTGTTAGACGTAGCATAGGAGATATATGGCTGAACAGCTAACAGATCAGGCTTTGGTAGAAAGAGTGCAGCAAGGCGATAAAAAAGCCTTTAATTTATTGGTTTCTCGTTATCAAAATAAAGTAGCCGGACTTTTAACCCGCTACATTTCTCATAACGACATTCCAGATGTTGTACAAGAATCCTTTATTAAGGCCTATCGTTCCATTGAATCCTTTCGGGGCGATAGTGCATTCTACACTTGGCTATATCGAATTGCCGTTAATACGGCAAAGAATTACTTAACGGCACAGGGGCGCCGTCCACCGAGCGAAGATATTTTGGCTGAAGATGCCGAAAGCTACGATGTGGGAACCCATCTACGTGATGTAGATACCCCTGAAAATGAAATGTTATCTAGCGAATTAGAAAAAGTGGTATTTGATACCATTCACAGTTTGCCAGAAGATTTAAGAACCGCGATTACCTTGCGTGAGCTTGAAGGGTTAAGCTACGAAGAAATCGCAGAAATAATGGATTGCCCAGTAGGCACTGTACGTTCTCGCATTTTCCGTGCTCGGGAAGTGATTGAGAACAAAATACAACCGCTTATGCAACGTTAAAATAAAGTCGGAGTTTATAAAATGCAAAAAGAGTTACTTTCAGCCTATATGGATGGAGAAGAAGTCAGTGCCGAGTTGACGGAACAACTTTGTCAGGATAAAGATTCACAAGAGTCTTGGGCGGCGTATCACACAGTAAGAGCAGTTATGCGTAAAGAGTCACCAGTATTATTAGGTGCTGATTTTACCGCGAAAATGGCTGATTTAATTGAATTAGAAGAAGTAAAACACGTTGAGATTACTGTTTCTCAACCAACACCAGAAGAAGCAGACAGCTTACCATTCGTGCAAAAATTAAAAGCATTCTTTGCACCAATGACACAAATTGCGGTGGCTGCAGGTGTGTGTTTAGTGGCAGTAGTAGGTGTACAATCATTCAATGCAAAAAGCACATCGGTTACACCTGAAAACCCAGTTTTACAAACCTTACCATTTAACAATTCTGTTCAAGAAGTAAGTTACAACGCTCCGACCAAAGATGTAGCCACTTCGGAACAGGTTGAACAAAAAAATCGCCGTATTGGTACGATGTTACAAAACTATGAATTACAGCGTCGTATGCATGCAGACAGCTTAAATGTGGGTAGCAACCAAGCGAAATAATTACAGCAATTAATCGATAATTCACCACCTTAGGCGTGGTGAATTTTTTTATGGATCAATTGATTTATTTATGAAAAAAACGTTTCTCAAATTAACCGCACTTTTAGGCTTATTCTTGTTGCCTTTCACAGCATTTGCAGAAGAGCCAATTCAGTCATTAAATAAAATGTCGCAAGCCATGCGAGATTTAAATTATGAGATTGCTTTTGTGCAAACGACACCAACGAATATGGACTCGTTCCGCTATCGCCATATTAAGCAAGGGCAAAAAGTGTATGCACAGTTGGTGACATTAGATGGTGAGCAACAAGAGATCATCCAGCGCGGTAATTTAGTCAGCTATTTCCAGCCAGGGTCACGCGCTTTCACGATTAACAGTGGTGAGATTGTGGATGCACTTCCGGCAGTGATTCGTACTGATTTTAGCAAGCTGAGTCAGAATTATGATTTTATTAAGCTTGGAAAAGACCGAATTGCAGGTCGATTTGTTGATACCATTCGTATTGTGCCAAAAGACGATTTTCGCTATCAATATCTCGTTTTCTTAGATGAAGAAAATGGTTTGTTATTACGTGGCGATATGCTTGATCGAGAAGGCAAGTTACTTGATCAATTCCGTGTGGTGACGTTATATATCGATGATCGTCTGCGTGGTTTAACCGATTACCTTAATAAGGTATCAGTGCCGCCACTTTTAAATGAAGGAAAGCAAGAATCATCGCTTTCAATCAATTGGAAAACTGATTGGTTACCACAAGGGTTTGATTTAATTCGCCAGAATCAAGATGTGATAGATGGTGAAGTGATTGAAAATGCGTTATTTAGTGATGGTCTTTTCACTTTTACACTTTATATCAATAAAGCTGATAGCACCGCTGCAAAAGAAAACACGTGGAAACAAGGGGCTTACACGATTTACAGTGAAGTCATAGGCGATAAAGAAATTACCTTTATCGGACAGCTTCCAATTGCTGCAGCTAAACGAATTGTACAAGGTGTAACATTCCTAAAATAATTCAGTAGCAGTGAGAAAGTTGCTATTTTGTTTCCCCTTGCTATACTTTCTTCACCTAATGGATTTTGATAGCTAAACCCCGTCCTGCGGGGTTTTGTTTTATCAAGTGCGGTAATTTTTCTTAAGGTTTTTACAATGAATAATCCCCTTCCTCTTCTTGGCATTACAGGTTACAGCGGTAGTGGCAAAACCACATTGCTGGAAAAATTGCTTCCTCAATTAATTAAAAAAGGCCTACGTGTTTCAGTGATTAAACACAGCCATCACAACGCTCATGTGGATAAAGAAGGAAAAGACAGTTGGCGAATGAAAGAGGCGGGGTCTGCGCAAGTTATTATGGCTTGTGATAATCGTTGGGCATTGATGACAGAAACTCCTCAAGAGCCGGTTTCATTAGCCTATTTAAGCCAACAATTTGATCGTCATTTAACGGATTTAGTTTTGGTGGAAGGATTTAAACAAGAACCTATTCCAAAGATTCTATTGCATCGACAAGAGATGACAAAACCGTTGCCGGAATTAGATGAAAACGTGTTGGCTTTAGCAACAGATTATTCGCTTGAAACTGACCGCACT
Source organism: uncultured Haemophilus sp. (assembly GCA_959600045.1). Lineage (GTDB taxonomy): Bacteria > Pseudomonadota > Gammaproteobacteria > Enterobacterales > Pasteurellaceae > Haemophilus_D. The sequence goes on along the minus strand of CAUGKJ010000038.1, from coordinate 4,755 downwards.
TTATTAGATATTAATCACATTGAACAAATCGCTGAGTTTATTTATCAATGGTGGAAAAAGACGCAGTAATAGAATGTCAGCATTATAAAGGGCTGGCTTGGGTGGCTTCCATGGCTTTGTTTATGCAAAGCTTGGATGCGACTATTTTAAATACTGCCTTACCCACCATCGCAACAGATCTACAAATCCCCGTCTTTGAAATGCAAATGGCGATTATCGCCTATTCTCTTGCCGTTGCCTTATTTATTCCTTTAACTGCTTGGGCGGCAGCGAAATTTGGTACGCTTACTGTTTTCCGTTCAGCTGTTTTTACCTTTGTATTCGGTTCAGTCGCTTGTGCAATGGCAACCTCTCTCGAAACCCTTGTGATTGCACGGATTATTCAAGGTATTGGCGGGGCATTTATGATGCCTGTCGCTCGCCTTGCGATTATTCAAACCGTACCGAAAAATCAATTAATTAACGCCTGGAATTTAATGGCTACAGCAGGACTCATCGGCCCGATTCTTGGCCCGATTTTAGGTGGTTGGCTTGTAGTGCATACGTCATGGCATTGGATTTTCTTAATCAATATTCCTATTGGCATGTTAGGCTTCTGGGCTGCCGCTAAAGTGATGGGAAATCATAAGGGCAATGCAAATAAGTTAGACTGGACAGGCTTTTTACTCTTTGCATTTGGTTTAGTCGGTTTAACGCTCGGGCTTGATTTACTGGGCGAAAATCACCGTGACAATATGACTACATATAGTGCATTGTCGATTGGTATTGCATTATTGGTGGCCTATTATTTTTATGCAAAAGGTAATGAACGTGCTATTTTACCGTTATCTCTTTTCAATACGAGAACATTCCGATTAGGCATTGCAGCCAATATCTTTATTCGTCTTTCTGGCTCAGCTGTGCCGTTCTTATTGCCATTAATGTTCCAACTTTCTTTTGGCTATTCAGCTGAAGAGTCAGGCTGGTTGCTTGCACCCATTGCGCTAATGTCTGTCGTATTTAAACGTTTTATTGGGCATATCTTAAATATCTTAGGTTATAAAACCACGTTAATTTTATCGTCACTTTTAATGGCAGGTTCAACGGTTTCCATGTCATGGCTTGATACCTCATCATCAACGACATGGATTATATGTAATCTGATGTGGTACGGTGCCTGCATGTCGATGATTTTTACCTCAATTAACACTCTTACCGTTGGCGATCTATCACAGGCTCAAAGCGGTGTAGGCTCAACGGTGCTGAGTATTGTACAACAAGTGGGGATCGGATTTGGTATCGCTGTGGCATCTATTATTTTGACATTATATCGTCAATTTATTGGTAATGAAGATGAAGCGTTACAACATGCTTTCAGTTATACATTTCTGACCACGTCTGTTTTTGCCATCGCATTAGTTTGGATATTGAGCTATTTGCACAAAACAGACGGGGATCATTTGCGGAAAAAACGCTGATATTGAATGCCTTAGTCTAATTGGTTATAAGAAAGATCTTTTTCTTATTTCGTAAAAGTTTGATTTGCTTATATCTTAGGTAAAATTTTATATTCATGTTTGGGTGTTTTGCCCGATTAAAGAAGGAAAACTTATGAAATTAAAAGCGACCTTAACTCTTATTGCTGCCAGTTTGTTTTTAGCGGCTTGTGATCAATCTGGTTCTGCGGCAAAAGAAAATGCGAAAGCAGAAACAGCAAAACCTTCAGGTAATAACACATTTGTATACTGTACAGCGAAAGCACCACTTAGCTTTAGTCCAGCATTAGTAATGGAAGGTACATCTTACAATGCGAGTTCACAACAAGTGTATAACCGTTTGGTTGAATTCAAAAAAGGCTCTACTGATCTTGAGCCAGCCTTGGCTGAAAGCTGGGAGATCAGTGACGATGGTTTAACTTATACTTTCCATTTACGTAAAGGAGTGAAATTCCATACGACAAAAGAATTTACGCCAACACGTGATTTTAATGCGGATGATGTGATCTTTTCTTTCCAACGTCAGTTAGATCCTAACCACCCTTACCACAATGTATCAAAAGGGACTTATCCATATTTCAAAGCAATGAAATTCCCAGATTTATTAAAATCAGTTGAGAAAGTGGATGACAACACCGTTCGTATCACCTTGAATAAAAAAGATGCGACTTTCTTAGCAAGCTTGGGTATGGACTTTATCTCTATTTACTCAGCTGAATATGCAGATGCGATGCTGAAAGCGGGTAAACCAGAAACGATTGATAACAAACCGGTAGGTACAGGTCCATTTATTTTTGTGGATTACAAAACTGACCAAGCGGCACAATATGTGGCGAATGAAACCTATTGGAAAGGCCGTACACCGCTTGACCGTTTAGTGATCAGCATCGTGCCAGATGCGACTACGCGTTATGCGAAGTTACAAGCGGGTTCTTGTGATTTAATTCTCTTCCCGAATGTGGCGGATTTAGCTAAAATGAAAACTGATCCGAAAGTACAGCTTTTGGAGCAAAAAGGTTTGAACGTGGCATATATCGCATTCAATACGGAAAAAGCACCGTTTGATAACGTGAAAGTGCGTCAAGCATTAAACTATGCGGTGGACAAAAAAGCGATTATTGAAGCGGTTTATCAAGGTGCAGGCACTGCAGCGAAAAATCCATTGCCACCAACAATTTGGAGTTATAACGACGAAATCCAAGATTATCCGTATGATCCAGAGAAAGCGAAACAGCTTTTAGCGGAAGCAGGTTATCCAAACGGTTTTGAAACGGACTTCTGGATTCAACCGGTGGTACGTGCGTCTAACCCAAATCCAAAACGTATGGCTGAACTTGTGATGGCTGACTGGGCAAAAGTTGGCGTAAAAGCAAATCCAGTAACGTTTGAATGGGCTGACTATCAAAAACGTGCTAAAGCAGGTGAATTAACAGCTGGTATCTTCGGTTGGTCAGGTGATAACGGTGATCCGGATAACTTTCTTTCTCCATTACTTGCAAGTGCTAACTCTGGCAACTCAAACTTTGCTCGTTTCAAAAATGCAGAATTTGATGCCTTATTAGATAAAGCAATTGGCTTAACCAATAAAGATGAACGTGCAGCGCTTTATAAACAAGCTCAAGTGATTTTCCATGAGCAAGCACCATGGATTCCAGTTGCACACTCTGTTGGTTTCGCACCACTTAGCCCTCGGGTAAAAGGCTACGTACAAAGCCCATTCGGCTATGATGCGTTTTATGGCGTGAGTGTTGATGGTAAATAATTAACGGACTATACTAGCCCTTGCAGTTGCAAGGGCTTTTTGTTTTCAAGCAAAAGGAGAAAGAAAATGGACTTACATGATATTCGTGAGGATTATTGCAAACAGGCGCTTTCTCAGCATGATTGCGATCCCAATCCAATAAAACAATTTGAAAAATGGCTCAACGAAGCGATTACGGCTAAAGTCAATGAGCCGACAGGTGTTAATGTTGCGACGGTCAATGAAGACGGCCGTCCAACAAGTCGAATGGTGCTGTTGAAAGAAGTGAACGAACAAGGCTTTGTATTTTTTACGAATTATCACAGCCGAAAAGGTCGCGCCATAGAACATAATCCTTTCGTTGCCCTAACATTCTTTTGGCCTGAATTAGAACGTTCTGTTCGTATTGAGGGTAAAGCTGAAAAAATCTCTCCTGAACAATCAGATGAATATTTTGCAACGCGCCCTTACACCAGCCGAATTGGCGCTTGGGCCAGCGAGCAAAGTGCGGTTATTTCTAGCCACAAATCTTTATTAGCAAAAGCTGCTCTGATTGCAGCAAAACACCCATTAAACGTACCTCGTCCACCACATTGGGGTGGCTATCTTGTGATTCCTGATCGCATAGAGTTCTGGCAAGGTCGCCCAAGTCGTTTACATGACAGAATTTGTTATTTATTCAATGATGGAAAATGGGAGAGAGAGCGGTTATCGCCTTAAGTTTCTTAAAAACATTCAAAAAAACAACCGCACTTTTTGTAAGTGCGGTTGTTTCTATTATAGAAAGACTTAGTTATTTTTTTTTAATGGCTTTTTTTTCCATCTACATGCAAGCCACTCAAATTATTGATAAAAAGTTTTATTATTTTTTTGTCTTCGGATCTCGTGTACAAGAGGACAAAGTCTATCCCACATCTCAGTTATACTAGTGTACTGCATTTGTTTATAAATTTTTTCCTCAAATGCTTTATTTCTAATACTTTGAGCTATGAATTCATAACGGTTAAGCAACATAGTAATATTTTTATAGCATTCAGACTGTTTCTCTTTTTCTTTAAAATAAATGTTTACAAACTCATTCCTTGGGTCATTTGCCATATTAAACACTTCAAATTTAGCATTTCTTAAAGTTTCATCTTGGTTTTCCTGCAATAATACATCAATAGTTGTTCTTTTTCTCGACATCTTACCATTATGGAGAATCGCTAAAACTGCCATAGCGGCAGATAAAACAACGGCTCCTGTTTGAACCCAGAAGCCGTAACTTTCACCTAGAAACTTTATTGTTTCATTCATTAAAAACCATCCCAGCCTTCATGCATATTTAATTTTTTCATTGTTTCCTCCTGTCTACTTAGACTAAAATCCGCTTACCAAAGTTCTATTGATAAGCTTAAATTACTTATGTAATTTCTGTTAAGAACAATGATTACTGTCACTAATCAACCCTTCTCATTTCAACTTTGAAGGTGGTTACATTATAAAATTCATGTAAGATAGCTGTCAATTAAAAATTTATAATCAGGTTAGTTAAATATA
>CAUGKJ010000037.1 GCA_959600045.1 uncultured Haemophilus sp. | reverse complement strand
CACTCTTTAACTTGATTGTTGCATTAATCATTGTCGTGATTACCTATATTTTGGTGCGTAACATTCAGGGTATTTTAGAAATATTACTCTTCTCCCGAGTGAAACTTTCACAAGGTACGCCTTATACCATTACAACATTATTAACCTATATCTTGGTTGCAGTGGGTGGCGCATGGGCATTTTCTACCCTTGGGATGTCATGGTCTAAATTACAATGGTTATTTGCTGCCCTTTCCGTTGGTCTCGGTTTTGGTATGCAAGAAATCTTTGCAAATTTTGTTTCCGGTATTATTTTATTATTTGAACGTCCAATTCGTGTGGGCGATACTGTGACAATTAACGATGTAACAGGTACAGTAGCGAAAATCCGTATTCGCGCCATTACGATGATCGATCCGGACCGAAAAGAAGTGATTGTGCCAAATAAATCCTTTGTAACTGGACAAGTGACTAACTGGGCATTGTCTAATACCGTTACTCGCTTGGTGGTGTCTGTTGGTGTGGCGTATGGTTCAGATTTAGACTTAGTGAAACGCTTATTATTGCAAGCTGCACATGAGCAACCAAGCGTCTTAAAAGATCCAGAACCAAGAGCGCTATTTTTAACCTTTGGGGCAAGTACATTAGATCACGAATTACGTGTTTATGTAGGGCAAGTATCTGAGCGAAATGATACGCTTGATGCGCTCAACCGCCGCGTGAATGAGTTATTTGCAGAAAATAATATTGATATTGCATTCAACCAATTAGATATCTTTATCAAGAATAAAGATACAGGCGAAGAAATTCCATTTATTGATGTGGCAAAATTAGCCAAAAATCATTAATTAAAGAGAGAAAATATGGCAGGGAATACTATCGGACAACTTTTTCGTGTGACGACCTTTGGAGAGTCGCATGGTATTGCATTAGGCTGTATTGTAGATGGCGTACCGCCGAATCTTGAATTATCGGAAGCGGATATTCAACCTGATTTAGATCGTCGTAAACCGGGTACATCACGCTATACCACACCGCGTCGTGAAGACGATGAAGTACAGATTTTATCTGGGGTATTTGAAGGTAAAACAACGGGTACCAGCATTGGAATGAACATTAAAAATGGTGATCAACGCTCACAAGATTATGGTGATATCAAAGATCGTTTCCGTCCTGGGCATGCAGATTTTACCTATCAACAAAAATACGGCATTCGTGATTATCGCGGTGGTGGTCGTTCTTCTGCGCGTGAAACCGCTATGCGTGTTGCTGCGGGAGCGATTGCGAAGAAATATTTACGTGAACAGTTTGGCATTGAAGTACGTGGCTTTTTGAGTCAAATTGGCGAAGTGAAGATTGCTCCACAGACTGTCGGCAAAATTGATTGGGATAAAGTCAACAGTAATCCATTTTTTTGTCCAGATGAAAGTGCGGTTGAAAAATTTGATGAATTAATCCGTGAATTGAAAAAAGAAGGGGATTCGATTGGCGCTAAACTAACGGTGATTGCAGAAAATGTCCCTGTTGGCTTAGGTGAGCCTGTTTTTGATCGACTTGATGCAGATTTAGCCCATGCTTTAATGGGGATTAATGCCGTTAAAGGTGTAGAAATTGGCGATGGTTTTGCCGTGGTTGAACAGCGTGGAAGTGAACATCGTGATGAAATGACACCCAATGGTTTTGAAAGCAACCATGCAGGGGGGATTTTAGGTGGCATTAGCTCAGGACAGCCAATTATTGCAACGATTGCATTGAAACCGACATCCAGTATCACGATTCCAGGCCGTTCCATTAATTTAGCGGGAGAGTCTGTGGAAGTGGTGACAAAAGGCCGTCATGATCCTTGTGTGGGGATTCGTGCAGTACCCATTGCGGAGGCAATGGTTGCAATTGTTTTACTCGACCATTTATTGCGTTTTAAGGCTCAGTGCAGATAAGCATGAAATTAACAAAACGGGAAAGAAAACAAGGAAAGAAACCCCGTAAGGTAACTCCGCCAAAGCCGAAAGCAAAATTAATTGATCTCAAAGCATTAAGCAGAGATAAATGGAATCGTAGACTTGCTCTTTTAGCTTTATGTTCATGGTTTGGTATATCTTACTATAGTGCAGATAAAACCGAGTTTTTCTCAGTTGGGTATGGCGATGTAGTTTCGTACTGCCTTATTGTTTTATTCTTTGTGGTTTATTATAAGATCTTTGGAGTCCTTCCTTTTACGGAGGATGAAGAAGATCATCATGATTTTATGGGGGCATTTTATACCAGTATTTTCCTAATCTTTTTATTCCACCCTTACGTTGTCTTTTTTCAAACGATTTATACTGAAAAGTATGGCCGTGTAGAAGATATTTATCAAACTACAGTTGTGGATAAAAGAAAGTTTACGACATCAGGAAAGTATCATCGTACTTATTATAAAGTTCAGGTGTTTTCTAATCAGTATAAGAATGAAGATATAGATGTCGGTCGCAGTTTCTATGAGCGAATAAATTGTGGTGATTTTATCTATCTACAAAGAACATCGTCATCACAAGGATATTATATAGAAATTGACAGTTATAAAACTAATAATTCGGTAAAGTGTAATAACAAATTATAATTAAGAGCAAATATGAATAAATCTTTAGCAAAATTACTTTCAAGTGCGGTTGTTTTAGGGAGTGTATTTTTCTCGTTACAAACAACAGCCTCGCCACAAGACTGGCAACGAATTAAACGTCCAATTCCTGCAACAGATGGTAAAGCGAACCCAATTGGTAGCTATTCGAATGGTTGTATTATTGGTGCTGAACCTTTGCCTTATAAAGGTGAGGGCTATCAAGTCATTCGTATGAATAAAAACCGCTATTATGGTCATCCGGATATGATTGCCTATTTACAGCGCCTTGGACAAAAAGCGAAGTCAGCAGGCTTACCAACGATGTTGATTGGGGATATTGCTATGCCAGGTGGTGGTCGCTTTTTAACGGGGCATGCAAGCCATCAAATGGGATTAGACGCGGATATTTGGTTGCGCATGGGTACCATGACAGACAGTGAAGCGTTAAACTCTGACGGAAAAGGCTTGCTTGTGGTGAACCGTCAAACACAACGTGTTGATGAAAATGTGTGGAATAACAATCATGCAACCTTAATCAAACTGGCAGCGCAAGATCCCCAAGTGACCCGTATTTTTGTGAACCCAGCGATTAAATTAAAACTTTGTCAAACTGCGGGTGATGATCGTGCTTGGTTACACAAAATTCGTCCATGGTTTGGTCATGATTCACATTTCCACGTGCGCATTGCTTGTCCAAAAGATGCCGCTTATTGTGAAGATCAAGCACCTGTACCAGCAGGTGATGGTTGTGGCGATGAACTTTATTCTTGGTTTGAGCCGGCAAAACCAGGTTCGGGCTCTTCTAAACCAAAAGTAACACCTCCAGAACCATTTTTATGCCAACAAGTGTTGAGTTCGCCAAATAGTAGCGAATGGTTAGAGTAGGAGTTAAACAATGGAGTTGGGGATTGATATATTAGCCATGCTTTTTGCTGCTGCCTTTATTGCTGCATTTATTGATGCGATAGCGGGTGGCGGAGGCTTAATTACAATCCCTGCCTTATTAATGACAGGTATGCCGCCTGCGATGGCATTAGGCACCAATAAATTACAAGCATTCGGCGGTGCGTTGTCGGCAAGTATTTACTTTCTGCGTAAAAGAGCGGTCAATTTATCGGCGTTTTCTTTCATCTTACTGGTGATTTTTATCGGTTCGGTGATTGGTACCTTGCTTATTCAAAGTTTAGATGCGTCATTAATTAAAAAAGGGCTTCCATTTCTCATTTTAGCCATTGGCTTATATTTTTTATTTACGCCTAAATTGGGCGAAAGTGATCGTAAACAACGTATTTCTTACGCCGTTTTTGCGTTATGTTTTGGTTCATTACTGGGTTTTTATGATGGCTTTTTCGGTCCGGGGACGGGGTCATTGATGAATCTAGCTTGTGTGACGTTACTTGGATTTAACCTCACCAAAGCGACCGCCCATGCGAAAGTGATGAATTTAACCTCAAATTTTGCTTCATTAATTTTCTTCTTTATTGGTGGTCATATCATTTGGACTGTCGGTTTAGTGATGATGGCAGGAAGTCTGATAGGTGCAAATTTAGGTGCCAAAATGGTGATGGCAAAAGGCAAACAACTGATCAGACCGATGGTGGTGATTATGTCATTTATCATGACGATAAAAATGGCGTATGATCAAGGTTGGTTTCATTTTTAACGATTGATTATGACAGATTCTCAGAAAAAATTACGTATTACGGCACGAACGGGCTATGAACCACATTTTTCATGGTCATATTTGCACCCGAAAAATTGGGGGATTTGGTTCGGTATTTTTGTGCTTTTGTTACTCGCTTTTGTGCCATTTCGTTTACGCGATAAAATGGCCGAGAGACTGGCGCGCGCACTGACGAAAAAAATCGGTAAACCACGTATTCGTGCAGAAATTAATTTGAAACTCTGTTTCCCAGATTGGACAGATGAGCAGCGTGACAAAGTGATCGAAGAGATGTTTGTGACGGTCGCACAAGTAATGCTTGGTATTGGTGAAATTGCCATTCGTTCTAAAAAACATTTACAAAAACGCAGTGAATTCATTGGCCTTGAGCATATCAAGCAAGCCAAAGCTGAAGGGCATAACATCATTTTGATGGTACCACATGGTTGGGCGATAGATGCCTCTGGCATTATTTTGCATACACACGGCATGCCGATGACATCAATGTATAACCCGCACCGAAATCCGTTGGTGGACTGGTTGTGGACTTTAGCGCGTCAACGTTTTGGTGGAAAAATGCATGCACGCCAAAATGGTATTAAGCCGTTTTTAGCACACATCAAACAAGGCCAAATGGGGTATTATCTTCCTGATGAGGATTTTGGTGCCGAGCAAAGTGTCTTTGTGGATTTCTTTGCTACTTATAAGGCGACGCTTCCTGGGTTAAACAAAATGGCAAAATTAGCGAAAGCAGTAGTTATTCCAATGTTCCCACGCTATAACGCCAAGAGTGGGAAGTATGAAATGGAAATTCGCCCACCAATGCAATTAAGCGACGATCCTGAGCAATCAGCCCGTGCGATGAACGAAGAAATTGAGTATTTCGTTATGCCAACACCCGAACAATATGTCTGGATTTTACAGCTTCTTCGTACTCGAAAAGACGGGGAAGATATTTACCCAGATTAATTCATTTTATTTACAAAAGTGCGGTCAAAATTCACCGCACTTTTGCATTTTTATATGCTAGAATGCGAGCCTAAAAACAGGATTTTTTCTTACTCTTTTTTGAGCAATTATTTATGAACAAACAACTTGAATTAATCAAATCTTCTATCAAATCTATCCCAAATCATCCAAAAGAAGGCATTATTTTCCGTGATATCACGAGCTTACTTGAAGTACCTGCGGCTTTTAAAGCTACAATCGATTTGATCGTTGAAAAGTATAAAGATCAAGGACTCACAAAAGTAATTGGTACTGAGTCTCGTGGATTTATTTTTGGTGCGCCAGTTGCATTAGCATTAGGCTTGCCATTTATCCCCGTTCGTAAACCGGGTAAATTACCTCGTGAAGTGATTGCACAGTCTTATCAATTAGAATACGGTCAAGACACCCTTGAATTGCACACTGATGCCATTTCTCAAGGTGATAATGTGTTAATCATTGATGACTTGTTAGCAACGGGCGGTACAGTTGAAGCTACCATGAAATTAGTTCAACGTTTAGGTGGTGAAGTGAAACATGCTGCCTTTGTGATTAATTTGCCAGAATTAGGGGGCGAAAAACGCTTACGTGATTTAGGCATTGATTGCTATACCTTAGTGAATTTTGAAGGCCATTAATTTTTAAAGAGATGCAATGAGCTACCAAGTTTTAGCCAGAAAATGGCGACCAAAAAACTTTTCTGAAGTAGTGGGGCAAAGCCATGTACTCACTGCTTTGGAAAACGGTTTAAAAGAAAACCGTTTACATCATGCTTATTTATTTTCCGGCACCCGTGGCGTGGGTAAAACCTCCATTGCTCGTTTATTTGCGAAAGGCTTGAATTGTGTAAAGGGTATTACTGCCGATCCTTGCGGTGAATGTGAAAACTGTAAAGCCATCGAAGCTGGCAACTTTATTGATTTAATTGAAATCGATGCGGCTTCTCGTACCAAAGTAGAAGATACGCGTGAGCTATTAGACAATGTGCAATATAAGCCGGTAGTAGGGCGTTATAAAGTCTATCTTATCGATGAAGTTCATATGCTTTCTCGCCATTCTTTCAATGCGTTGTTAAAAACCTTGGAAGAACCACCTGAATATGTGAAATTCTTATTGGCTACAACGGATCCACAAAAATTACCGATTACGATTTTATCCCGTTGTATGCAATTTCATCTTAAAGCATTAGATGAACCGCAAATTTCAGCACATCTTAATCGGGTGCTTACTTCCGAAAATATTCCTTTTGATGCACCAGCATTAGATAAATTAGCCAAAGCGGCACAGGGCAGTATTCGTGATAGCTTAAGTTTAACGGATCAAGCCATTGCCATGGGCAACGGTAAAGTGTCTACCGATGTGGTGAATACCATGCTTGGGCTATTAGATGAAGACCAACCGATTGAAATCATTTACGCCTTACATCAAGGTAACGGTGAGCGTTTAATGAAAACCATCCAAACAGTGGCAGAAAAAGCGGGCGATTGGGATGAGTTACTGGCAGAAACGGCTGAGAAATTACATCAAATTGCATTAATGCAGTTGCTCGCTAAAAGTGCCACCGATGAAAACGATCACTTAGGTTTTCTAGCCAAACATATTTCACCGGAAGACGTACAATTCTTCTATCAAGTGATTGTATCAGGTCGAAAAGAATTAGCCGCCGCGCCAAATCGTCGAATTGGTGCAGAAATGACATTATTGAGGGCATTGGCATTCCACCCAAAGTTCCTTACGGCAGTACAAACGCCTAAACAAGGCGGGCTATCCCCTGAACAAAATACACAGAAAAGTGCGGTTGAAAATCAGCCTGTTTCTGGTTATGTGGATATGCCAGTGCTGTCGCAAAACATCAAAGCAAATTATTCTGCACAAGCGCAAAAGCCGATGGTTCAATCGGCTATTATGCATTCCTCGTCTTTTCAACCCGTTCCAACTCAAACCACATCTTCATTGAATTTAGCCAGCCTTGCTGCGCTAGAGGCATTGAATCAATTAACGAAAATTGAGCAATCAGAGCGCCAACATCATCATGATGAACAGCAAGCCGCCGTAGAAGAAACCTTGCATCATCTCAAAGAGTTGGATGAGCAAAAAAATTCACCCAAAATGACCGCACTTCCTGTGCGAGAAATGACCCCACCAAAAGCGACGCAAACGAAAGTAGCAGTGTCAAATCCAATTACTCAACAAGCAGAAGCGTTAAAGCAAAGTGTTGAAACGGTTGAAAATACCATTGATGACAATGCTGAAATGGATGCGGAAGAGCAAGAAATTCTGGACGCGGAAACCTATCGTTGGGAGTGGAGTAATCCGGATTTAGCCAAAGTGGATAGCGGTGTGCGTCCTTCTGATATTAAACAGGCGATGTTGAAAGATGTGACACCAGAATTGCGTGAGAAAATTATTCAAATTACGCAAAAACAAGATACTT
>CAUGKJ010000036.1 GCA_959600045.1 uncultured Haemophilus sp. | reverse complement strand
TTGTTCTGGCGGCAAACTGATGTAATGAATAACGAGTAATGAAATATCCTCTACATCAGGACGTTCATCAAAATGTGGTGAAATCACTTTTCTTGCCTGGCTTAACCAGCCATTTTTTATCTTATTCATCTGTTTTTCTGCGATTAAATTTTATTTTTGCGATCGAGATCGCAAAAGAAGTGCGGTCAGTTTCACTTTCATTTTTCCCTTTTACACAATGTTGCAGCCAATCCTGGCATTTTTTTATTCAACCAAAAGGAAATTTAATTTAATGAAACTCACTTTTTCTAAACCTTTACATAAAGGTTTTACGTTAATTGAATTGATGATCGTGATTGCGATTATTGCTATTCTCGCGACGATCGCCATTCCGTCTTATCAAAATTATACCAAAAAAGCAGCTATCTCCGAATTGTTACAAGCTTCTGCACCTTATAAATCTGATGTGGAACTATGTATCTATAGCACCAATGCCCCAACAAACTGTTCAGGTGGCTCAAATGGCATTGCAGCAGATATCACTACCGCAAAAGGCTATGTCAAATCCATCACCACGAAATCAGGTGTGATTACGGTGACAGGAAATGGTGCATTGGATGGGATCAGTTATTCTTTAACGGCGACAGGCTCAACCTCATCAGGTGTTACCTGGACAACTGCTTGCCCAAGTAATGCTGATTTATTCCCTGCAGGCTTCTGTTCTTCTGCTAAATAGCGAAACATGGCTTATCAAGCAATCGCAAAAAATGGCGAGATTTATCATATCTCGCCACAATATTGGCAACAAAACCAACAGCAACAATCATTGCTGCTGCGTTACTTTGCGCTCCCTCTTAAAGAAGACGAACACCATTTATGGCTTGCGGTGGATTCGCTGAATAATCTTGCGGCTTGTGAAACCTTTGCTTTTTTAAGTGGAAAATTAGTTGAACCGATTTTATTTGAAACGACTCAACTCAAGCAACTTTTACAATCCCTTGCCCCTAAAGCCAATCAAATAGAAGAGCAAACGACGTTTTATCATCATTCAGAAGACGAAAGCACGGCTAATTTATCTAATGAAGATGAACCCGTTGTTCAATTATTAAACAGTATTTTTGAAACAGCCCTGCAAAAAAATGCCTCCGATATTCATTTAGAAACTCAGCCAAATGGGCTCTTAATTCGTTTACGTATTGATGGTGTACTCCAACCACAACCGGTAATCAGTAAATCGCTCGCCAATCGTGTAATTTCTCGTTTAAAACTCTTAGCCAAACTGGATATCAGTGAAACTCGGCTACCACAAGATGGCCGCTTTCAATTCAAAACGACATTCTCCGATATTTTAGATTTCCGCCTTTCTACCTTGCCCACGCATTGGGGAGAAAAAGCGGTATTACGATTACAACAAAATAAACCTGTTCAGTTAAGTTTTTCTGAACTTGGCATGACACAAAACCAACAAATCCAATTTCAACATGCCCTCAGCCAACCGCAAGGTTTAATTCTTGTGACTGGACCAACGGGAAGCGGAAAAAGTATCTCGCTTTATACCGCACTTCAATGGCTCAATACGCCAGATAAACATATTATGACGGCAGAAGATCCCGTTGAAATTGAATTAGAAGGCATCATTCAAACTCAAGTGAATCCGCAAATCGGTTTAGATTTTAGCCGATTACTTCGTACATTTTTACGGCAGGATCCCGACATTATTATGCTTGGTGAAATTCGAGATGAAGAAAGTGCATTGATGGCATTAAGAGCTGCTCAAACCGGCCATTTAGTGCTTTCTACCTTACATACCAACGATGCGATCTCAGCCATTTCACGCTTACAACAATTAGGCATTCAATCTCATGAAATTGAAAACAGTCTCTTATTAGTTATCGCACAACGATTGGTACGCAAACGTTGCTTAAAGTGCGGCCAACATTTTAGTGATTCTTGCGATTGCCATCAGGGGTATCAAGGTCGTATTGGGGTATATCAATTTTTACAATGCGAAAACAACCGTTACCAAACTGATTTTGAATCAATTTATCAAAGTGCATTAGAAAAAGTGAAAGAGCGCATCACCGATCTCGCCGAAATTCAACGCGTGTTAGGTAAAAAATAGGTATCACTATGTCAAAGCAAAAACTCTTTTATTTTCAAGCCTATGATCAGCGACAACAATGGCAAAAAGGCAGTCTGGTTGCCCAATCTAAACAAGCCGCACAATTTCTGTTAATTGCAAAAGGTTTTAGCCACATTCGCTTGCAACAAGATTGGCAGCTTAATCAGAAACCGAAAAATGCAGAAATTAGTGCTTTATTGAATCAACTGGCTACATTACTCAGTTCCGCCATTCCATTAAAAAATGCATTGCACATTTTGCAAGATAACTGCACGCAATTGGGATTGCATCAGTGGCTTGGCGCCTTAATTGAGTTAATTGAAAGTGGTCTTCCGTTTTCACAAAGCTTGGAAATACAAGGAAAGTATTTAAATTTTCAAGAAATTCAACTTATTCAAGTGGGAGAAATGACCGGAAAACTGGCGGAGGTATGCACTAAAATTGCAGAACGTCGAACGCAATCATTAACACTTCAACGAAAATTACAAAAAATTATGCTTTATCCCGCCATGGTATTAGGTATTTCGCTTTCACTTACGTTGATTTTATTACTCTTCGTTGTACCACAATTTGCTGAAATGTATGGCGAAAACTCCGCTGAACTGCCTACATTAACTGCTGTGTTATTAGCCATGTCTCAATTCCTACAACATCATTTTATCGACTTGATGATTGTCTGCATTTTCGCTCTTTTTATGCTAAAGATGGCATTAAAACATTCTCTTTGGCTGAATCAAAAAAAGAATGCGCTGATTAGTCGCATGCCAATTTGGGGCAATATCATTTGCCTTTCTCGTTTAATCAGTTTTAGCCATAACCTGCAATTAATGCTTCAATCAGGAGTGGCATTAACACCAGCCTTAAATAGCTTCCTACCCAAACAACAAACCTGGCAAACACAACATACCTTAAAAGGCGATATTCTGCTGCAACAAGAAGTGCGGTCAATTTTACAGTGGGTTTCTCAAGGTTATCCATTTTCAGAAAGCGTTAGTAGCCATCTTTTCCCAATGGAAGCGCAGCAAATGCTACAAATTGGAGAGAAAAGTGGAAAACTTGCGTTGATGTTGCGCCATATTGCTGATAACTATCAAGAAAAGCTCAATCATCAAATTGATTTACTTTCCCAACTTTTAGAGCCTTTAATGATGCTCATTATTGGTAGTTTAATTGGTATTATTATGATGGGTATGTATCTGCCAATTTTTAATATGGGTTCGGTAATCCAATGATGACATTCGCCTTTTTCTTATTGGGTAGTTTAGCGGGCATCTTTGCTTGGCTTTATATCGATCGTTTTATTCCTAATCTCCAACAAGAAATTTATCAGAACTATATCGAACTTTACCCTGAAAACAGACCCATTTTCCATAGCAAAAAAGCAGCGATTCAATCTCAAAAGTGCGGTCATATTTTCCTTTATTTTTTAGGGTTTGGACTCTGTTTTGCTGCACTCTATTATTTTCTTCAGGATGAATTATTTACTTTATGGCTCGCGATTACGCTTAGTCTCATCTTTGTTATCAGTTGGCTAGACTGGCACTATCAACTGATTTCACCTACACCTTGCCTGTTTTTATTTTTCCTGGGGCTATTCGGTGCACATCAAGAGTTTTCAATTCTGACGATTTCTCAAAGTTTAGAAAGTGCGGTTAGTTTTTTCGGTGTTTTTTATATCATCTACCATTTGTCTAAATGGTTTTATAAGAAGGAAGCGTTAGGCCGTGGCGATTATTGGCTCGCTTTAGGAATCGGCGCTTATCTCACCATCGCGCACTTACCACTTTTCTTATTCATTGCTTGTCTATTAGGCATAATGGCTTATTGGATTTCTCGTAGGCCCGTTTTACCTTTCGCGCCCTTTCTTTGCTTATCCTTAATCATCACCAGTGCAATAACCCTATAAATGTAATATATTGGCAACATTGAAAAATATTATGTTTAAGAAGTGGATGTAAAACATCCTCCTCTTAAATCAAGTAGCAAGGAATATCATGACTTATATTGTAGGACTCACTGGCGGCATCGGTAGTGGAAAAAGCACGATTGCAAATCTCTTTATTGAACTTGGTGTACCCATTGTTGATGCAGATATTGTGGCTAGAGAAGTAGTTGAAAAAGGCTCACCGCTGCTTGCTCAAATTGCTGAGCACTTTGGAAAATCAATTCTGACTGAAGAGGGCGAATTAAATCGAGCTGAGCTACGAAAAAAAGTATTTGCAGACGAAAATGAAAAAAACTGGCTCAATCATTTATTACATCCTGCTATTCGCGAAAGAATGTTAGCGCAGTTAAATGCTCAGACCGCTCCTTATACCTTGTTTGTCGTTCCACTGCTTATTGAAAACAAGCTCACCACACTTTGCGATCGCGTGCTTGTTATCGATGTTAAACCTGAAACTCAGCTGGCTCGAGCGTCATCGAGAGATCATAATAATATTCAGCAAATTCAAGCTATTATGAATGCACAAGTCAGCCGTGAAGAACGATTAAAATGGGCAGATGATATCATTTCAAATGATGCAAAATTGCCAGAAAACTTACCGCACTTAAAACAAAAAGTGCTAGAATTGCACCAATTTTATTTAAGTGAATCGAGAAATAAAAATGTCTGATGAAATTTTTGAAGTCCCTTGCCCGACATGTCAAAAGCCCGTGCCTTGGACACAGGAAAGTCAATTTCGCCCTTTTTGCAGCAAACGTTGCCAACTCATTGATTTAGGCGAATGGGCTGCAGAAGAAAAAGCCATTCCAAGTGATACTGCTGATTTTGCCATGGATCCCAATCTCAGTGATGAATGGAGTATCAAATGAGTCTTCAGCATCACGATAATGGTAAACAGGGTGAGTTTTTCTTACTCGATGAGCAAGGCAAGAAAATCGCGAAACTCACCTATTTTTATGAAACACCCGATACCATTAATGCTAATCACACGTTTGTTGATGATTCTCTTCGTGGACAAGGTGTGGCAGACAAACTCTATCAAGCCTTAATTCATTTTATCCAGGCTAAAAAGCTGACATTACACCCAACTTGTAGCTATATTGCAAGAAAATGGGAACGACCCCAATCTTCTCAATCCCAAGCTTAAACCTATTAATAAGCATTTTATTTTTAAGGATATTTTTCCGACTTCGTGGTATCCTTAGCCCCATTTATTTCTGAGAACCTGTTATTTATTATGCAAGAAAATTATTTAAGTCAGCAGCGGTTTGCTGATCTTCCATATCGTACCAAAAGCCCTACAAGACAAGGGATTTGAATATTGCACCCCTATTCAAGCGTTATCGTTACCTATTACCTTACAAGGAAAAGATGTTGCTGGCCAAGCGCAAACCGGCACTGGTAAAACAATGGCATTTTTAACGGCAACATTTCATCATTTATTAACGCATCAACCTGATTTTGCTACCAATCAACCTCGCGCATTAATTCTTGCTCCAACCCGTGAACTGGCTGTACAAATTAATCATGATGCAGAATTATTAGCAAAAACAAGTGGATTACGAACCGCACTGGCTTATGGTGGTGATGGCTATGATAAACAACTTAAAGCGATTGAAGCCGGTGTGGATATTTTAATTGGTACCACTGGTCGTGTAATTGACTACGTGAAACAAGGGATTATCCGTTTAGATGATATCCAAGTCGTAGTATTGGACGAAGCGGATCGTATGTTTGATTTAGGTTTCATTCGTGATATTCGTTATTTATTACGTAAATGTCCTTCTCCGCAAGAACGACTCACCATGCTCTTTTCTGCAACGCTCTCTTACAAAGTACGAGAACTTGCCTTTGAAGATATGAATTCCCCAGAATACATTGAAATTGAACCAGAACAAAAAACGGGGCATCGAATTAAAGAGGAACTGTTCTATCCGTCAAATGAAGACAAAATTCCTCTCTTGCTCACGTTAATGGAAGAGGAATGGCCAGAGCGTTGCATTGTTTTTGCGAATACTAAACATAAATGTGAAGAAATTTGGGGCTATTTAGCCGCAGATGGTCATCGAGTGGGATTGCTCACGGGTGATGTAGCACAGAAAAAACGTCTTTCATTGCTCAAACAATTTACCGATGGGGAACTCGATATTCTCGTCGCAACCGATGTTGCCGCACGTGGGTTACATATTCCAGATGTGACACACGTCTTTAACTTTGATTTACCTGATGATCGAGAAGATTACGTTCACCGTATTGGCCGTACTGGTCGAGCGGGTGAAAGTGGTGTATCTATCAGCTTTGCTTGTGAAGAATATGCGATGAATTTACCGGCAATTGAAGAATACATTGGGCATTCTATTCCCGTCAGTCAATATGACCCGAATTCATTGATTACTGATATTCCAAAACCTTATCGTTTAAAACGCAATCCTACGCCTCAAACGAGAAATACTACGACAAGAAAAACAAACTATCGTCGTAAAAACTAAAAAGAAAAGCTGATGAATATCTTCATCAGCTTTTTTTATGATTAATGCAATCCGACTCGTCGGCGTGCAGTGCGCATCAATAAGAATACCCACGGCCATAACACGCCTGATGCGATGGCGCCAAAGATTTCCTGCCAGTTCAAAAATGCCCCATGTAAAGAGAATTCAACCAAGAAAATAGCCACTCGAATGGCAAAAACGAAAAGAAGGACCAATAAACTTTGAAACCAAAGGGAAAGATTGCGCAACATTAAGTAATATTTGGAAACAAAATAGAAGGCGACAGAAAGCACTAATCCATGCACGCCTAGAATAGAGCCTAGCACAATATCCCATAAAACCCCGAGTAAAAACGCCCAACCAATGCTTACTCTATCAGGTAAAGCAAGAGTCCAGTAAAGCAAGACTAAAATCAACCAAGAAGGTTTAAAGGCTTGAAAGCCTGCTGGCCATGGTGCTAACTCCATCACTAATGCTACAACAAAGAAGCATAAAATGGTCGCCCATTGAAAAATAAAACGCCCTTGCATTAGTCTTCATCCCTATGTTCTTGTTGATCTGGAGAAACCGGTTCCTCTTGTTGAGGCATTGTGGTTGGAATTTCAGGATCCAAGATTTCTTTTCCTGTATGCGGTTGAGTGCTATCCGCTTGGTCATCCGTAATCTTGGTTTTACTCACAGAATGTGTCGCTTCATGGGCTTGGCTTTCTAAACGTTGCTGTACTAAACGACGCACTTCTTCTGGTGACATGGATTTCACTTTCGACATATCAAGATTGCTCGGCCAGAGTAAAAGTAAATAACGTAAACGATCTAATTCAGCTAAAGGTTTCGCTTTCACTGTTGCAAAATAATTAGAACCATCGCGAGACACACTTTGTACGACTGCCACCGGATAGCCTTCTACAAAGCGACCGCCTAAACCGGAAGTCACCAATAAATCGCCTTTTTCAATATCCACGGAACGAGGCACATTATCTAAGGTAAGTTCATCAGAGTGTCCTGTACCACTCGCGATCACGCGTACATCATTACGTAAAACTTGCACTGGGATAGAATGGGTTACATCCGTTAAAAGCAAGACTCGGCTGGTGTTCTCACCGACAGATATAATCTGACCAATCATTCCTTTTTCATCAATCACAGGCTGACCAACATACGCACCATCACGTTCCCCTTGATTAATCACCACTTGCTGACGATAAACATCAGTTTCAGCAGTAAGCACTTCAGCAATTTTTTTGTATTCATCGGTCCGTAAAGGCGAATTAAGCAGTAAACGAAGACGTTGGTTTTCTACTTTGAGTTGATCCAATAATAAAAGATCAGCATTTTTCTCA
>CAUGKJ010000035.1 GCA_959600045.1 uncultured Haemophilus sp. | reverse complement strand
TGAGCCTTTCCACCCTATGGCAAGATTGCTTATCACAACTACAAGATCAGGTTTCTCCGATGGATCTCAGTACTTGGTTACGCCCATTACAAGCGGATGTCATCTCGCAAGATCAAGTTGTGTTATATGCGTCCAATATGTTTGTAAAAAGCTGGGTGGAAAATCATTATTTGGCTCAAATTCATCAAATTTGCCAAGCCCTTGCTAAAAACCCGAATTTACAAATTATCGTAAAAGAAGGGGTAAAACCAGCTCCAAAAGCTGTTGAATCGTCCTCAACTCAAACAACTAATAATCATCAAGAAAGTGCGGTGAGTTTTCAGCAAGAATCTGATGCGCCGACTAAATTTGAATCACATCTAAATCGTAAACATTTATTTGAAAACTTTGTTGAAGGTAAATCAAACCAACTTGCCCGTGCCGTAGGTCAAAAACTCGCTCTTGCACCAGGTGAACCGACGGCAAACCCATTCTTTTTATATGGGGGGACAGGTTTAGGTAAAACTCACTTATTACACGCAATTGGTAATGGCATTTTAGCGAATAAACCGAATGCCCGCGTGCTTTATATCCATGCTAATAACTTTATGCAGCACATGGTAAAAGCAATGCGTGATAATAAAATGGATCAATTCAAAAAATTCTATCGTTCTCTTGATGCATTATTAGTGGATGATATTCAATTCTTTGCAGAGAAAGAAAAAACACAAGAAGAATTTTTCCATATTTTCAATAGTTTATTTGAAACTGGTCGTCAAATTATTTTGACCTCTGACCGCTATCCAAAAGAAATTGAAAAAATTGAAGAACGTTTAAAATCTCGTTTCGGTTGGGGTTTAACCACTGCGATTGAGCCACCTGATTTAGAAACTCGTGTTGCGATTTTGCTGAAAAAAGCAGAAGAACATCATATGGAGCTGCCAGAAGAAGTGGCATTCTTTATTGCCCAACGCTTACGCACCAATGTTCGTGAATTAGAAGGTGCCTTAAACCGCGTGAAAGCGATGCAAGACTTCAAAGGTGGTCACATTGATATTGATTTTGTGCGTGACACATTAAAAGATATTCTCGCCTTACAAGAACGTTTGGTAACCATTGAAAATATTCAGAAAGTCGTGGCAGAATACTATCGAATTAAAGTGGCTGATTTAAAATCAAAAAGCAGAGCAAGATCCGTCACTCGCCCACGCCAAATTGCGATGGCGTTAGCAAAAGAATTAACCAATAAAAGCTTACCGGAAATTGGCCGTGCCTTTGAACG
Source organism: uncultured Haemophilus sp. (assembly GCA_959600045.1). Lineage (GTDB taxonomy): Bacteria > Pseudomonadota > Gammaproteobacteria > Enterobacterales > Pasteurellaceae > Haemophilus_D. Next base: position 6,621 of record CAUGKJ010000035.1, on the reverse strand, counting down.
AGACCATACGACCGTCTTAAATGCCTGTCGTGAAGTGCCTAAATTCCGTGAAAAAGACAGCAGTATTCAAGAAGACTGGGCGAATTTAATTCGCACATTATCTGCATAAGGAGCCCATGATGCAATTTAGCATTTCAAGAGAAAATCTATTAAAACCCTTACAGCAAGTTTGTGGCGTATTGAGCAACCGTCCGAATATTCCTGTATTAAATAATGTGTTATTACAAATTGAAGATAACCGTTTAACCATTACAGGTACAGACCTTGAAGTGGAGCTTTCTAGCTATACTCAACTTTCGTCTTCAACCTCTGATGGTGCTTTCACCATTCCGGCTAAAAAATTCTTAGACATTTGCCGCACGCTATCAGATGAATTTGAAATTACGGTCACCTTTGAAGAAGATCGCGCCATTGTAGAATCGGGTCGCAGTAAATTTAATCTCACTACTCTGCCTGCTGAAGAATACCCAAATCTGACGAATTGGCAATCTGAAGTGGATTTTGCCTTACCGCAAAGCACCTTGCGTCGTTTAATTGAAGCCACCCAATTTTCAATGGCAAATCAGGATGCCCGCTATTTCTTAAACGGCATGAAATTCGAAACCGAAGGTAATTTATTACGTACTGTTGCAACTGACGGTCACCGTCTTGCGGTTTGTACGATCGAATTAGATCAAGATCTGCAAACCCACTCAGTTATTCTGCCACGTAAAGGTGTATTAGAACTGAATCGCTTATTAGAAAGCAGTGACGAACTTGCTCGTTTGCAAATCGGCACGAATAATCTTCGTATTCACTTAAACCACATTGTGTTTACCTCAAAACTCATTGATGGTCGTTTCCCTGATTACCGTCGTGTATTACCACGTAATGCAACTCGTATCGTAGAAGGTAACTGGGAAACCTTAAAACAAGCTTTTTTACGTGCTTCTATCCTTTCAAATGAACGTGTACGTAGCGTGCGTTTAAACTTAAGTGAAAACCAACTTAAAATTACCGCATCTAACCCTGAACACGAAGTGGCAGAAGAAATCGTGGATGTGAATTATCAAGGTGAAGAAATGGAAGTGGGCTTTAACGTAACTTACATTTTAGATGTATTGAATGCCTTAAAATGCCAACAAGTACGTATTCGCCTCACTGATGCGTCATCAAGCTGTTTAATTGAAAACAGTGAAGATGCAAGCGCTGAATACGTTATTATGCCAATGCGCCTCTAGAAATAATGGCCATTTCCCGCTTAATTGTTGAAAAATTTAGAAATTTAAATGCCGTGGATCTTGAATTTGATCACGGCTTTAACTTTTTAGTTGGTAATAACGGCAGCGGAAAAACGAGCTTATTAGAAGCAATTTTTTATCTCGGGCATGGGCGCTCTTTCAAAAGTGCGGTCGCAAATCGCATCATTTCTTACGACGAACCTCATTTCACGCTTTTCGGACAGATACAAGAAAGCCAGCATCAATGGTCTGTTGGCTTACAAAAACTTCGTCAAGGTAATACCATTGCGAAAATAAACGGTGAAGACGGCAATAAAATTGCCGATCTCGCTCACCTTTTACCCATGCAATTAATTACGCCTGAAGGGCTGACCCTACTAAATGGTGGGCCAAGTTTTCGACGTGCATTTTTAGATTGGGGTTTATTCCACCACCATAATAGCTTTCATTCCTCTTGGGTCGCCTTAAACCGTTTATTAAAGCAGCGAAATGCCGCACTCAGTCAAAATCAGCCTTATTCTGCTATAAAAGTATGGGACATTGAATTAGCTAAATTAGCCCATCAAGTGAGTGATTGGCGCGCTGAATATGCAGAGGCCTTACGTCCTGAGATCGAAAAAACCTGCCAGTTATTTTTACCCGAATTAGAGATTACAGTCAGCTTTCACCAAGGGTGGGAAAAAGAGACGGAATATGGTGAATTATTGGCGCAAAACTTTGAGCGAGATAAAGCCATTGGCTATACGGTTTCAGGTCCACAAAAAGCGGACTTCCGTTTTAAAGCCAATGGATTACCGGTTGAAGATGTACTCTCTCGTGGTCAATTGAAATTATTGATGTGTGCGCTACGTTTAGCACAAGGTGAACACTTAATGATTCAAAAACAACGTCATTGCATCTTTCTGATTGATGACTTTGCCTCAGAGTTGGATCAACATAAACGTGCGCTTCTAGCTGAACGCTTGCAACAAAGTGGATCTCAAGTCTTTGTTACTGCCATCACTCAAGGCCAGCTCAAAGAGATGCAAGTGGGAAAAGGGAAATTGTTCCAAGTGGATACCGGTAAGATCACCGAATTGCAACCATAAAAAATAATCCGATCGGTTTAAGGATCGGATTACGTTTAAAACAATGCTATTTTTGACCGCACTTTAGTTTGGTTTCCATTCACCATTCAATACGGTACCTATCACATCATAATCTTTTGTGAATACCGCTAAGTTTGCGACTTTACCTGCTTCAACAGAACCTAAACGATCATCTACGCCAATCGCTCTTGCTGGGTAAAGGTTACTCATGCGAATTGCTTCCGCTAATGGAATTTCTACATACTCTACAGCATTTTTGATGGATTCCATCATGGTAATTGATGCGCCCGCAATCGTACCATTTGCATCGTAGCAACGACCTTCTTTCACATAAATTGGTTTTCCTACAAAAGTGAAGGTTTCCAATTCAGGTGGTGCACCTGCAGCAGCAAGAGAATCGGTTACGATACAAAGTTTGTCACCTTTCGCTTTTTTATCTAAGCGAACGTTACCAAAATTCACATGCACGCCATCTACAATAATCCCCGTGTAAACATCGGAATCTAACACTGCGCCAACTACGCCCATCGCACGTCCTGAACTGATCGGTGACATCGCATTATGCAAGTGTGTCGCAAAGGTTGCCCCTTTATGAAAGGCGGCTTTTGCTATTTCATAAGTCGCATTAGAATGACCTATAGATACGATAATACCCGTTTTTACAAAGTCAGGAATATATTGCACCGTTGGGTTTTCAGCGGCAATGGTCAGTTTGGTGATAACATCCGCATTATCACATAAAAAATCTTTCATCTCTGGCGTCGCTTCACGGATATATTCCGGGCGGTGTACGCCTTTTTTCTCAAGACTTAAATAAGGTCCTTCGATATGTAAGCCAAGCGCTTGGTTTTTATGCTTATTCAAATATTCACGCATGATACTTACTGCGCGTTTAATATCTTCATCTGGTGCAGTAATAAACGTTGGTAAGAAACTGGTACAGCCTGATTTCAAATTAGTGGCTTGCATAATTTCTAATGTTTCCACGCTTGTTTGATCGTTAAACATCACGCCACCACAACCATTTAATTGCAAATCAATAAAACCTGCAGTGAGATTATGACCTTTTAAATCAATGGTTTTAATCCCGCTTTCTAATTCGCTTTGTGGAATAACAGATTGAATATATTCCCCTTCAATAACCACTGCATAATCTCTTAACACTTCATTTTTCGTGTAGATTACGCTGTTAATTAATGCATACTTCATCATACCTTCCTAAAATCCAATTAAAATTAACCGCACTTATAATACACTATGAATTGCGCGTCCTTCCAATTCAGTAAAATATTTCACTGTTTTGACTTTCAATTCTTGCAATGCTGGCTCATCACATACCAAAACAAAATGACGATGAAGCTGTAAAGCACTCACTGTCCAAAGGTGATTAATACTGCCTTCTACCGCAGCTTGCACGGCTAAGGCTTTATTATGGCCTGTTGCTAAAATCATTACTTCTTCTGCATCAAGTAATGTACCCACACCGATTGTTAAAGCATATTTTGGTACTTGATTTACATCGTTATTAAAGAAACGAGAATTCGCGATAATAGTATCTGGCGTTAACGTTTTAATACGGGTACGCGAACTTAAAGAAGACGCAGGTTCATTAAAGGCAATATGCCCATCAACACCTACACCGCCCATAAACAAATGAATTTTGCCATAAGATTTAATTTTTTCTTCATAACGGCGGCATTCTTCATCATGGTCATTGGTATTACCATTTAAAATATTGATATTTTGCGGTTGAATATCAATATAGTTGAAGAAATTATTATGCATAAAACTGTGATAGCTTTCTGGATGTTCTTTTGGCAAGCCTACATATTCATCCATATTGAAGGTCACCACATGTTTAAAACTCACTTCTCCCGCTTGATTTAATTTAATCAATTCTTGATAGGTCTTAAGTGGCGTACCACCTGTTGGTAAACCTAATACAAAAGGACGTTCTGCGGTAGGTTTAAAATGATTAATTCGATCAGCAATATGACGCGCCGCCCAACGGCTGACTTGTTGTTCATTATTCAGAGGAATGAGACGCATAATAACCTTCCTTATCGGTACCACACCGACATTCTTTCCTCTCCGATAGAGAGAGGCAAGAAGTAAGTGCGGTCACTTTTCCATTAATTTATAAATATTTTGCTTTTAACTCTTTCGCTTTCGCTAATTGCTCTGGCGTTGCTTTCGCTGTCATTGGCTCACGGCAATAACCTGCATATACGCCCTCTAGTTTCAATAACTCTTTGATAGTGAGATATAAGCCATTCGCTAAAATGCCTTCGATAAGGTCATTGGTCACGTGTTGAACTTGAAGCGCATCAGCCAATTTACCTTGTTTGGTTAATTCAAATATTTGTCTTGCGCGCACACCGTTTACGTTGAATGTGCTACCAATTGCACCATCTACACCGAGAGATACTGCAGGTACCATCATTTCATCAAAACCAGCCCAGATGAGGTGATTTGGATAAGCTTTTTTCAAACGTTCTAATAAATAGAAGTCCCCAGCGGTAAATTTCACACCAAGCACTTTCGGGTTTTTATAAAGTTCGCCAAATTGCTCAATGCCCATATTCACGCCAGTTAAGAACGGAATTGAGTACACGATCATGTTATTGCCTGTTTCCGCAATAATGGTGTCGTAGTAATGTTTGATTTCAGGGAAGCTGAATTTATAGTAGAAAGGCGTTACTGCGGAAAGACTGTCATAGCCTAATTCCGTTGCATATTTACCTAATTCCACTGCTTCATGTAAGTTTACGCTACCCACTTGTGCGATTAATGCGACTTGGTCTTTCGCTTCATCTTTCGCAATACGGAAAATTTGTTTTTTCTCTTCCGTAGAAAGCATGAAGTTTTCACCTGTTGAACCACCTACATATAAACCATCAATTTTCATCTTATCAATGTTATAGCGAATGATTTCACGTAAACCTTTTTCATTGATAGAGCCATCTTCATTGAATGATACTAATAACGCACTAAAAATACCTTTTAAATTACGCATTTTTCTCTCCTATTTGATACGTTGTTCTAAAATGACATTTAATGTTTTTTGCTTTATTTTGACCGCACTTTCCTGTGATGCCTGTACCAATAAAGCGTAAATCAAATCTAATACGAATAATTGAGCGATCTTCGTGCCGATAGAGTCGCCTTGTAACTTGCCTTGCTTATTGCCATTCACTAAAACCAGATCGGCATATTCAGTGATTGGAGAACGCAAGCTGTGCGTAATCGCAATGGTTTTTGCCCCATTTTCTTTGGCGATTTTCATGGTATGAGTGGTTTCTTGAGAATAACCGGAATGACTCAAACCAATTGCCACATCTTTTTTCGTCAATAACGATGCCTGCATATACATAAAATGGTTGTTACCTGTCGCATCCACTTGCACACCGATACGCATGAGTTTATTTTTGGCATCTTCCGCAGTAATACCGGATGTACCCACTCCAAATAAAAAGACACGATTCGCTTGCTGAATAGCTTTTACAGCCTCTTCCAACTGCTCAAAATCTAATAAATTAATGGTTTCATCCATCACGTTATTGATGGCAGATTTCAGCTTATGCGCAATATTCAAGGAGTTATCAGAATCAGTAATATCTGAATCTAATACGGTGTTATCTTTGCCATCCTTCGTCGCAAGCTCGATGGATAATTCCAATTTAAAATCACTGAAGCCTTTAAAACCAAGAGTGCGACAAAAACGCACAAAGGTTGCTTCCCCGACTTCTAAATGGGCGGCAATTTCAGCTAGAGGACATTGCACCGCAAGATCAGGATTCAGTAAAATCGCATCCGCAATTTTCTTTTCAGTTTTCGTTAAACTGCGATATAACGAGCTGATGGTATTTAAAATATTGCCGTTTTTAGCCATAAACCACTCCCGTATTTTTTGCTTGTAATAAGCAATCTTTTACCCAGTAAGCAGCACCAATCAAGCCTGCATCTTGTCCAAATTGAGCACTTTCTAATTCACAATGATAAACAGCGGGAAGTTCACTTAATAAAGATTGAACCAACGGTAAATAACCTTCTGCTAATCCGACACTACCACCAACTACGACTTTCTGCATATCTAAGCCAATCTTCAAATCTGCAATTAAATTCGCGATGGCTTGGGCTGAACGTGTCACAAGTGCGGTCGCTTTTTCATCATTTTGACGGAAACGTGCAAAGACTTCTTTTGGATCACAAGGATCATCCCACTGAGAAGAAACCGCTTCAATAGCTCGAGCTGATTCATTGGCTTCGACCCAACCACGGCGACAACAGCCACAAATCGGGCCATTAGGTTC
>CAUGKJ010000034.1 GCA_959600045.1 uncultured Haemophilus sp. | reverse complement strand
TCTAACAGGTTCACAAATATGTCACAAACAGTAAGGGCGTACAGTGGAATAAAAGCCCATTTTTCGATAAAATAAGGCGCTTTTAATTTTCGAATTTCAATTTCTGGATGTGTAAGTAATTTCTTACTCATCGAGGAATTAAACAGATTTGAGTTTTTGAATTTATGTGTCAGTTAATAACGCTTTGATCTTAAAAGTGTTTTCTGGTCACGCTCAATCGTGAGATTGCTTTTAGAGTGTATGCTTTAATCGCAATCGTGTTTTTAACCTAGAAAAGTAGTGCAAACAGTATGATTACAATCAAAAAAGGCTTGGATCTTCCTATTGCAGGAAAACCAGCACAAGTAATCCATAGCGGTAACGCTGTGAATCAGGTTGCGATTCTTGGTGAAGAGTATGTGGGTATGCGTCCTTCTATGAAGGTACGTGAAGGCGATGTTGTGAAAAAAGGCCAAGTGCTTTTTGAAGACAAGAAAAACCCTGGAGTGGTTTTCACAGCCCCTGCAAGTGGTACTATCACTGTAATTAATCGTGGCGAAAAACGTGTATTACAATCTGTGGTCATTGATGTGCAAGGTAACGATCAAGTTACTTTCGCTAAATATAACGCAGGTGAGCTCAATACGCTTTCTTCTGAACAAGTTAAACAAAACCTCGTTGAATCCGGTTTGTGGACAGCATTCCGCACCCGTCCGTTCAGCAAAGTGCCTGCCTTAGATGCAGAACCTTCTTCTCTGTTTGTAAATGCGATGGATACTAATCCTTTGGCAGCAAATCCAGAGGTGGTGTTAAAAGAGCATTGGCAAGATTTTATTGACGGTTTAACAGTATTAAGTCGTCTATTCCCAAATAAACCATTAAATCTATGTAAAGCGGGTAATAGTAATATTCCAACCGTGGATTTAGCTAACCTAAAAGTACATGATTTTGGCGGTGTTCACCCTGCAGGTTTAGTGGGTACACATATTCACTTTATCGATCCGGTTGGTGTTCATAAAACCGTATGGCACATCAATTACCAAGATGTGATTGCTGTAGGTAAATTATTCACTACGGGCGAACTTTATGTTGAGCGCGTTGTTTCTCTTGCTGGTCCGCAAGTGAAAGAGCCTCGTCTAGTTCGTACCGTAATTGGTGCTAACCTTTCTCAATTAACGGCAGGTGAGTTAAAAGACGGTAATAACCGTGTGATTTCTGGTTCTGTGCTTTGTGGTCAAACAGCAAAAGATGCTCACGACTATTTAGGTCGTTATGCATTACAAGTTTCTGTGATTGCAGAAGGTAATGAGAAAGAGTTCTTAGGTTGGATCACTCCACAATCGAACAAATATTCGATTACCCGTACCGTATTAGGCCACTTTGGTAAAAAATTATTCAACTTCACTACTGCAGAAAATGGTGGTGAGCGTGCAATGGTACCAATCGGTAGCTATGAGCGCGTGATGCCGTTGGATATTTTACCGACATTATTATTACGTGATTTAATCGTGGGCGATACCGACGGTTCACAAGCGTTAGGTTGTCTTGAATTAGATGAAGAAGACTTAGCGTTATGTTCTTTCGTTTGCCCGGGCAAATATGAATACGGTTCAATCTTGCGTCAAGTATTAGATAAGATTGAGAAGGAAGGTTAAAAATGGGTTTAAAAAATCTTTTTGAAAAAATGGAACCCGCGTTTTTACCAGGCGGTAAATACAGCAAGCTTTATCCGATCTTTGAATCGATTTATACCTTGCTTTACACACCAGGTACGGTAACGCACAAAAACACACACGTTCGTGATGCGTTAGACTCAAAACGTATGATGATTACGGTTTTCCTTGCGTTGTTCCCTGCGATTTTCTACGGGATGTACAATGTGGGTAACCAAGCGATCCCCGCTTTAAATCAATTAGGCAATTTAGATCAATTGATTGCTAACGATTGGCACTATGCGCTTGCAAGTTCATTAGGTTTAGACTTAACCAATAATGCAACTTGGGGCTCAAAAATGGCGTTAGGGGCGATCTTCTTCTTACCAATTTACTTAGTGGTATTTACCGTTTGTACAATTTGGGAATTATTATTCTCAGTGGTACGTGGTCATGAAGTAAATGAAGGGATGTTCGTTTCAACCATTTTATTTGCGTTAATCGTTCCACCAACATTACCATTATGGCAAGCTGCACTTGGTATCAGCTTTGGTATCGTGGTAGCGAAAGAAATCTTCGGTGGTGTAGGTCGTAACTTTATGAACCCTGCGCTTGCGGGTCGTGCATTCTTATTCTTTGCTTATCCGGCTCAAATTTCCGGTGACTTAGTATGGACTGCTGCAGATGGTTTCTCTGGTGCAACCGCACTCTCACAATGGTCTCAAGGTGGTCAAGCAGCATTACAACACACGGTAACCGGTCAACCTATTACTTGGATGGATGCATTCATTGGTAATATTCCAGGTTCAATGGGTGAGGTTTCAACGCTTGCGTTATTAATCGGTGGTGCAGTGATTGTATTCACTCGAATTGCTTCTTGGCGCATTATGGCTGGTGTCATGATCGGTATGATTGGTACAGCAACCTTATTCAACTTAATCGGTTCTGATTCTAACCAAATGTTCTCAATGCCTTGGCATTGGCACTTTGTATTAGGTGGTTTTGCACTTGGTATGATCTTTATGGCAACCGACCCAGTATCCGCTTCATTTACCAACACGGGTAAATGGTGGTACGGTGCGTTAATTGGCGTGATGGCGGTATTAATTCGTACAGTGAACCCAGCTTATCCAGAAGGGATGATGTTAGCGATTTTATTTGCAAACTTATTTGCACCAATTTTCGACTACATCGTGGTTCAAGCAAATATCAAACGTCGGAGAGCAAGAACAAATGGCTAAATTTAATAAAGATAGCGTTAGCGGTACAGTTACCGTTGTTGTGTTGCTAAGTTTAGTGTGTTCTATCGTGGTTTCTGGTGCTGCAGTAGCATTAAAATCCAAGCAAGATGAACAAAAAGCACTCGACGTTCAACGTAACATTTTAACTGTTGCTGGCTTAATGAAAGAAGATAATGCATCAGTAATTAAAGACACTTACAGCAAATTTATTGAACCACGTTTAGTGGATTTGCAAAGTGGTGATTACGTTCAAGCTTCAGCAGAAGAAATTAATAAATTTGAACCTAAAGATGCCGTTAAAGATCCAGCTAAAAGCCAAGCTATCCCAGCTGAGGCTGATAAAGCAGGAATTAAGGTTCGTGCAAACCAAGCGCGTGTTTATCTTGTAAAAGATGAACAAGGCAATGTAACCCAAGTGGTATTACCAATGTATGGCCGTGGTTTATGGTCAACCATGTATGGTTTTGTTTCTGTTGCACCAGATGCAAATACCATCAAAGGTATTACTTACTATGATCAAGGTGAAACAGCTGGTCTTGGGGGCGAAATTGCGAACCCTCGTTGGCAAGCACAGTTCGTTGATAAAAAATTATTCGATGAACAAGGTAACCAAAAATTCAAAATCTATAAAGGTAGCTCTGCTGCAGATAAAGAGCACGGTGTAGATGGTTTATCAGGTGCAACTTTAACCAGTAACGGTGTTCAAGGTTCATTTGATTATTGGTTCAGCCAAAATGGCTTTGGTCCATTCTTAGCGAAATTTAAAGCAGGAGAAATCAAATAATGGCTGATGCAAAAGTAAACTTAAAAGGTCTTTTATTCGATCCTATTGTTAAAAATAACCCGATTGCCTTGCAAATTTTGGGTATCTGTTCTGCATTAGCGGTAACAACCCAATTACAAACAGCGATCGTTATGGCGATTGCGGTAAGTTTGGTAACCGGTTTCTCCAGTTTGTTCATTTCATTGATTCGTAACTATATTCCAAATAGTATCCGTATCATTGTCCAGCTGGCGATTATTGCGTCTTTAGTAATTTTGGTTGACCAAGTATTAAAAGCTTATGCTTATGGTTTATCTAAACAACTTTCTGTATTCGTTGGTCTTATCATTACAAACTGTATCGTAATGGGACGCGCAGAAGCGTTTGCGATGAAATCACCTCCGCTAGAAAGCTTTGTTGATGGTATCGGTAACGGTTTAGGTTATGGTGCGATCTTATTAATTGTTGCAACATTACGTGAACTAATCGGTTCTGGTCGTTTATTTGGTTTCCCTGTATTCCAAACAATTCAAGACGGTGGTTGGTATCAACCAAACGGTTTATTCCTTCTTGCACCAAGTGCGTTCTTTATTATCGGCTTCGTTATTTGGGGCTTAAGAACGTGGAAACCTGAGCAACAGGAGAAATAATCAATGGAACATTATATTAGCCTATTCGTGAAGGCGATCTTCATTGAAAACATGGCGCTCTCTTTCTTCTTAGGGATGTGTACTTTCCTTGCGGTTTCTAAGAAAGTTTCTACGGCATTTGGCCTTGGTGTTGCGGTAACAGTAGTACTTGGTATTGCGGTACCTGCGAACCAATTTGTGTATGAACATGTATTAAAAGATGGCGCATTGGTAGAAGGTGTAAGCCTTGAGTTTTTAAACTTCATTACCTTTATCGGGATTATTGCGGGTCTTGTTCAATTACTTGAAATGACTTTAGATAAATTCTTCCCGGCACTTTATAACGCATTAGGTATCTTCCTTCCACTTATCGCCGTAAACTGTGCGATCTTTGGTGGTGTATCTTTTGCGGTACAACGTGAATACACTTTTGCAGAATCTGCAGTTTATGGTGTAGGTGCGGGGCTTGGTTGGATGTTAGCAATCGTTGCGCTTGCAGGCTTAACCGAAAAAATGAAATATGCCGATGTACCGGCAGGCTTAAAAGGATTAGGGATTACCTTTATCACTGCAGGCTTGATGGCGCTTGGCTTTATGTCATTCTCTGGTATTCAGTTATAAGGAGGCATAAATGAGCGAATCTTCAATTTTATTATTAGGTGTTGCGGCATTTACGGTCATCCTTTTAGTGCTCGTTGCGATTATTTTATTCGCTAAATCAAAATTAGTGGATTCTGGTGATATCACCATTTCTATTAATGACGATCCTGAAAAAGCGATCACTTTACCAGCTGGCGGCAAATTACTTGGTGCTTTAGCAAGTAAAGGTATCTTCGTTTCTTCTGCTTGTGGTGGCGGTGGTTCTTGTGGCCAATGTATTGTGAAAGTGAAAAGTGGCGGTGGTGAAATTCTACCAACCGAGCTTTCTCATATTAATAAACGTGAAGCAAAAGAAGGCTATCGTTTAGCTTGCCAAGTTAATGTAAAAGGCAATATGGACGTTGAACTTCCAGAAGAAATTTTCGGTGTGAAAAAATGGGAATGTACTGTTATTTCTAACGATAACAAAGCAACCTTCATCAAAGAGCTTAAATTAGCGATTCCTGAAGGCGAAGAAGTACCTTTCCGTGCGGGTGGTTATATCCAAATTGAAGCTGATCCACATACGGTTTACTATAAAGATTTCGATATTCCAGAAGAATACCACGAAGATTGGGACAAATACGATTTATGGCGTTATGTGTCTAAAGTGGATGAGCATATTATCCGTGCTTACTCTATGGCTTCATACCCAGAAGAGAAAGGAATTATTATGCTTAACGTGCGTATTGCAACGCCTCCACCACGTCAACCTGATGCACCTCCAGGTCAAATGTCTTCTTACATTTGGTCATTAAAACCAGGTGATAAAGTGACAATTTCAGGTCCATTCGGTGAATTCTTTGCGAAAGAAACCGACAACGAAATGGTCTTCATCGGTGGTGGTGCGGGTATGGCGCCAATGCGTTCTCATATCTTTGACCAATTAAAACGTTTACACTCTAAACGTAAAATGTCATTCTGGTATGGTGCACGTTCTAAACGTGAAATGTTCTATGTAGAAGATTTTGATCAGCTTCAAGCAGAAAATCCAAACTTTACATGGCATGTGGCATTATCTGATCCGTTACCGGAAGATAACTGGACAGGTTACACCGGCTTTATTCACAACGTACTTTATGAAAACTACTTGAAAAATCATGAAGCACCAGAAGATTGTGAATACTATATGTGTGGACCTCCGGTGATGAACGCGGCGGTAATCAAAATGTTGAAAGACCTCGGTGTTGAAGATGAAAACATCTTATTAGATGACTTCGGTGGTTGATTTTAGTTAATCAAAACATCATGAAAACTGACCGCACTTTGTGATGAAGTGCGGTCAAAATTTAAGGTGTTTTTAGAAAATTTTCTATGATTACAGGTAAATTTTGTTTAGTTTGCTAGTAGTTCACAGATTTAGGAAATCCAGATGAAAAAATTAATAAGCGGTATCGTGGCGGTGGCAATGGCATTAAGTCTTGCAGCCTGTGAAAAAGAAACAAAAGTTATCTCATTAAGTGGTAAAACAATGGGAACAACTTATCATGTTAAATACCTTGATGAAGGCTCAATGAAAGCAACATCTGAAAAGACGCATGAAGAAATTGAAGCTATCTTAAAAGATGTGAACGCGAAAATGTCCACTTACAAAAAAGATTCGGAATTGAGTCGTTTCAATCAAAATACCCAAGTGAATACACCGATTGAGATTTCAGCAGATTTTGCCAAAGTATTGGCCGAAGCGATTCGTTTAAATAAAGTGACTGAAGGTGCATTGGATGTAACTGTTGGCCCTGTCGTTAATTTATGGGGATTTGGCCCGGAAAAACGTCCAGAAAAACAACCTACACCAGAACAATTAGCTGAACGCCAAGCTTGGGTTGGTATTGATAAAATTGCCCTCGATATGAGTGCTGCCAAACCGACATTAAGCAAAGCACTTCCTCAAGTTTATGTCGATTTGTCCTCGATTGCTAAAGGCTTTGGCGTTGATCAGGTGGCTGAAAAGTTAGAACAATTAAATGCTCAGAATTACATGGTTGAAATCGGCGGTGAAATTCGTGCGAAAGGAAAAAATATTGAAGGCAAACCTTGGCAGATCGCAATTGAAAAACCAACTACAACAGGTGAAAGAGCGGTTGAAGCTGTCATTGGATTAGACAATATGGGAATGGCAAGTTCTGGCGATTATCGTATTTACTTTGAAGAAAATGGTAAACGCTTTGCTCATGAAATTGATCCGAAAACAGGTTACCCAATTCAGCATCATTTAGCCTCAATTACGGTCCTTGCTCCAACCTCAATGACTGCAGATGGTTTATCAACAGGGTTATTTGTGCTGGGTGAAGACAAGGCGTTAGAAGTGGCAGAAAAAAATAATCTTGCCGTTTACTTAATTATTAAAACAGATAATGGTTTTGTCACAAAATCATCCTCTGCGTTCAAAAAATTAACAGAAACAAAAGAATAGTTATGCAAACTTTATTTTTTACTTTAATCGCTTTTGTCGCGATTATATTGTTGATGTCTATCGGATTTATTATCAAAAAACAAAGTTTAAAAGGCAGCTGCGGTGGTTTATCTACCCTTGGTATTGCCAAAGCTTGCGATTGTGATAAACCTTGCGACACGCTTCAATCAAAATTAGATGCGGGCGATGAACAAGCAAAAGCCGAATATGAGCAAAAATTTGCGAAAAAAGATGATGATTCGCAATTTTATGAAGTGAAATAACTTGCTCAAAAATGACCGCACTTTATGTGCAAAATAAACCTAACGGCAAAATTATTTTGCCGTTTTCTCATTCAATGACCAATGTGCTTCGCCTTAACCGAAGTTACGGGAGAACTATGTTAATTTCAAATACTTATAATCAACACTTTCCTCAACTTACACAAGAACAGCTTGCGAGAAATGCTACCAAAAAAGTGATTTGTGGTATGTCTGGCGGCGTGGATTCTTCTGTGTCAGCTTTTATTCTTCAACAGGTGGAAGGCCTGTTTATGAAAAACTGGGAAGAAGATGATGATACGGATTACTGTACTGCCGCAGCTGATCTTGCAGACGCTCAGGCTGTATGTGATAAGTTGGAGATTAAACTACATAAAATTAATTTTGCTGCAGAATATTGGGATAATGTTTTTGAGCATTTTCTAACTGAATATAAAGCAGGGCGCACGCCTAACCCAGATATT
>CAUGKJ010000033.1 GCA_959600045.1 uncultured Haemophilus sp. | reverse complement strand
TACTAAGCTAAACTCGCTACCATGACTGCTTTAATCGTATGCATACGGTTTTCTGCCTGGTCAAATGCAATATTCATCGGCGACTCAAATACCTCTTCAGTCACTTCAATGCCGTTTGCTAATTCAGGATACTTTTCAGCAATTTGGCGACCCACTTTGGTTTCGCTATTATGGAATGCAGGTAAACAGTGCATGAATTTTACTTTTGGATTACCTGTACGCTTCATGAGTTCAGGCGTTACTTGATAAGGAAGTAATAACTTAATACGTTCTCCCCAAGCTTCTAATGGTTCACCCATTGAAACCCAAACATCAGTATGCACAAAATCAACGCCGCTTACAGCTTTATCGATATCTTCCGTTACAGTAATCCGCGCACCGCTTTCTTTAGCAAAACCTTTACACATTTCAA
Source organism: uncultured Haemophilus sp. (assembly GCA_959600045.1). GTDB lineage: Bacteria > Pseudomonadota > Gammaproteobacteria > Enterobacterales > Pasteurellaceae > Haemophilus_D. The sequence goes on along the minus strand of CAUGKJ010000033.1, from coordinate 7,787 downwards.
TAAAACTGGCTTCAGGTAATAGAGCCTTAGGGCCACAAATTCGCACATCCATCCCTAGTTTTGATCCAATTAGTAAAAGAGAATTCCCCATGTTATTGCGTGCGTCACCAATATACACATAACTTATTTGATGAAGTGGCTTGTCACAATGCTCAATCATCGTGAGAACATCCGCGAGCATTTGTGTAGGATGAAACTCATCCGTTAAACCATTAAACACCGGCACTCCAGCATAATCCGCAAGTTCTTGCACGGTACTTTGTTTAAAACCTCGATACTCAATCGCATCATACATCCGCCCGAGAACTCTCGCAGTATCTTTCATGCTTTCTTTATGTCCAATCTGAGAGGAATTTGGATCAATGTAAGTCACTTGTGCACCTTGATCATGAGCCGCTATTTCAAAGGCACAACGAGTACGCGTTGATGTCTTTTCAAAAATAAGTGCAATATTTTTACCTTTAAGCTGAGGTTGCTCTGTTCCAGCATATTTAGCACATTTCAAATCACGTGATAAATCTAACAAATAATTAATTTCGCGTTCTGAATGATGAACAAGACTTAATAGGTGTCTATTTTTAAGATTAAAAGCCATAGCGATCTCCTTATCGGATGCCATCAATAAATGCAGGCTACCTTACTATGAATGACTTAATTTCTAGTGGATTGGATAGCCTATTTTTGTCCCAAATGCGGAGTTTTGCAACAAAATTCAATCCTTTATTTTGTGATGCTCATCACACTTCATCCCAGAACTTTATATTGCGCTTTCTTTATATATAAAAGAGATTTAAAATCCCGTCGATTCTCACACAACAGGAGCACATATGATCAACAGAAGAGATTTCATCCAACTTGGCGCAAGCAGCATTTTAGCGTTGAGTGCGAGCCGTTTTGCTTTTGCGAAAAGCGACACACAAGTCGATTTACGTATCGTAGCAACGACCGATATTCACAGCTTTTTGACTGACTTCGATTACTACAAAGATGCACCTACTGAGAAATTCGGTTTTACCCGTGCAGCAAGCTTGATTCGTCAAGCACGTAAAGAGGTGAAAAACAGCGTTTTAGTTGATAACGGTGACTTAATCCAAGGTAACCCAATTGCTGACTATCAAGCCGCGAAAGGTTATAAAGAAGGCAAACCAAACCCTGCTGTAGATTGCTTAAATGCAATGCACTATGAAGTAGGGACATTAGGTAACCACGAATTTAACTATGGCTTAGATTATTTAGCCGATGCGATTAAACAAGCGAAATTCCCAATCATCAATGCCAACGTAGTAAAAGTCGGTACCGAAGAGCCCTATTTCACACCTTATGTGATTCAAACCAAAGAAGTGGTAGATAGCCAAGGTAAAAAGCACAAACTAAACATTGGTTATATCGGTTTTGTACCACCACAAATTATGGTATGGGATAAAGCAAATTTACAAGGCAAAGTTGAAACGCGCGATATCGTGAAAACCGCACAAAAATATGTGCCAGAAATGAAACAAAAAGGCGCCGATATTATTGTGGCACTTGCTCACACAGGCCCATCAGATGAGCCATATCAAGAAGGTGCAGAAAACTCAGCATTCTACCTTGCTGATGTACCACACATTGACGCGATTGTTTTCGGTCACTCTCACCGTTTATTCCCAAACAAAGAGTTCGCCAAATCACCAAATGCAGATATTGCTAAAGGTACCGTAAAAGGCGTACCTGAAAGTATGGCTGGCTACTGGGCAAACAACATCAGCGTGATTGACTTAACCCTTGCTCAACACAACGGCAAATGGTTAGTGGCTGATGGTAAAGCGGTACTTCGTCCAATTTACGATGCAGAAAACAAAAAAGCGACCACAGAAAGTGATGCAGAATTGAACGCACTTTTAAAACCTGTGCATGAAGCCACCCGTGAATTTGTGGCACAGCCAATCGGTAAAGCGACCGATAACATGTATAGCTACTTAGCCCTAGTGCAAGATGACCCAACCATTCAAATTGTGAACCAAGCACAAAAAGCTTACGTTGAAAAAGTAGCACCAAGTGTTGCAGCAATCGCGGGCTTACCAATTTTAAGTGCAGGCGCACCATTTAAAGCAGGCGGACGCAAAAATGACCCAACGGGCTATACTGAAGTGAACAAAGGTGAATTAACGTTCCGTAACGCAGCAGACTTATACCTCTATCCAAACACATTAGTTGTGGTGAAAGCAACCGGTGAAGAACTGAAAGAGTGGTTAGAATGTAGCGCAGGTATGTTTAAACAAATCGATCCTACCAGCGACAAACCACAATCTTTACTTGATTGGGACGGTTTCCGTACTTATAACTACGATGTGATTGACGGCGTAAATTATGAATTCGACCTGACCCAACCACCGCGTTATGACGGCGAATGTAAATTGATTAACCCAAACTCACACCGTGTAGTGAATTTAACCTACCAAGGTAAACCAGTTGATCCAACAGCAGAATTTTTAATTGCGACTAACAACTATCGTGCTTACGGTAATAAATTCCCAGGCACGGGCGATGCGCACATTGTTTATGCTTCTCCAGATGAAAACCGCCAAATTCTTGCGGATTACATCAAAGCAGAAAGCGAAAAAAATGGCCATGTAAATCCTAGTGCGGATAAAAACTGGCGTTTTGCACCGATTAAAGGTAACGATAAATTAGATGTACGTTTTGAAACCTCACCAAGCGAACAAGCGGCGAAATTTATTCAAGACAATGCGCAATACCCAATGAAGAAAGTCGGCACCGATGAAGTTGGATTTGCGGTATATCAAATCGATTTATCGAAATAACAAAAAAGGGCGTGCTCAGCACGCCCTACTTATTTCAAAGTGCGGTCAATTTTGACCTTATTTTTCTTCTCTTGGAAGTCTGATTAAGGAAAAGATCAAGCCGCCCCAAATCACAAAAAGCGCCACAATCATCATTGTAATTGCAATACTTGTCATCTTTATTCTCCTTTTTCTTCAAGCTTGAAGTTGTCTTCATTTTTCCATTTTAAACGAGAAAGAATGAACGAAACGACCACTAGCGAAATTGCCATACCCCAACCAAAGATATTGACAAACCAGCTTGGATAGCCTTCATAACCTTCTGTAAATACCTTCGCACCTTCACTCAATAACATAAAGGCAAGAATACCCGTGGTGATTACAATGCATAAACGCCATAGGAAACCGACTTTGAATGAAGAGCTTTGATTTAAGTGGTTGCCTAATAAGCCTAATTTTTCATTTGCTACAATCACAATTAATGAAACAAATGCCACTGCAACGATACCAAAGTAGTTCACGAATTTATCTAATACATCAAGCATTGGTAAGCCGGTTGTTGTACCGAATAAAATGACCGATACTACCATCATTGGCAAACCAACAACAAAGGTCGCTTTTGCTCGACGTAAACGGAGTTTATCTTGAATCGCTGAAATAATTACTTCAATAACAGAGATAAATGAGGTTAATGCCGCAAAGGTTAATGAACCAAAGAACAATACCCCTAATACTTCACCGAATGGTGCTTTGTTAATAATAGTTGGGAATGCAAAGAAGGCTAAACCAATACCACCTTTTGCCACTTCGCTCACTTCTACGCCTTGTGCAGTTGCGATGAAACCTAATGCCGCAAATACACCGATACCGGCAAGTACTTCAAAGCTCGAGTTCGCAAAGCCAACAACCAAACCGCTACCTGTTAAATCAGAATCTTTTTTCAAGTACGATGCATACGTAATCATAATCCCGAAACAGATGGAAAGAGAGAAGAAGATTTGACCGTAAGCCGCAATCCACACGCTCGGATTAGAGAGTTTTGACCAGTCTGGTGTAAATAGTGCATTCAAGCCTTTTTCTGCACCTGGTAAGAATAAAGAATAAACCACTAATGCCACAAACATCACGACTAAAACAGGCATTAAGATATCTGAAGATTTAGAAATCCCTTTTTGAATACCTAAAGAAAGCACGCCTAACGCCACTAACCATACAGCAATTAATGGACCAGTTACCATGCCGACAAACTCAAAGCTCACACCATTGCTGATATCGCCCATTTTTAAGAATTCATGTAGGAAGAAATCAATCGGTTGATCGCCCCACGCAGAATTAAGTGAGAAATAGGTATAACTTGCCGCCCAACCTAATACTACCGCGTAGTAAAGACCGATGATGACATTTACCATTACTTGCCACCAACCAAACACTTCAAAGTGTGGGTTAAAGCGACGATAAGAAAGCGGAGCACCACCACGATGGCGATGACCAATTGCGTAATCTAAGAAAAGCAATGGAATGCCGGCGGTTAAAAGTGCAATAAGGTAAGGGATAATAAATGCACCGCCACCATTTTCATAAGTGGTATAAGGGAAACGCCAGATGTTTCCTAAGCCAACAGCGGATCCAATCGCCGCCATAATAAATGCCTTCCGACCAGAAAAGGTCTCACGCTTTGCGTTTGACTGCGTCATATTAAGTTCCTTTTGAATGAAGAAAGGTTTCAATATAATGAATTCTAAAACCGAGTCAAGAATTTGATTTAAAGTGCGGTTAAAAATAATGAATTTTTTTTAAAAATCACTGTCCAAAGGCCGAATTTAATCTCTATTAACAACCAAAAGGAAACATTTATGGATCTCAACAGCATTTTAAATCAAGTTTTAGATGTTGCTAAAAACTCTGCAAGCAAACTTGAAACCGGCAACCAAACAATCGACTCTCTCACCAAAGTAGGCGGTGGTGCAGCATTAGGAGGTATTTTATCAATGATTTTAGGCCGTAGCGGCGGTGCAAGCTTAGCAAAATTAGGCTCACTTGCTGTATTAGGTAATCTTGCTTACCAAGCATACCAAAACTATCAAAAATCCCAACAAAATAGCCAACCAAACATTTCAGAAAATGCGTTTGATGTATTAAATTCATCAAGCCATGTCGATGCGGGTGAATTAATTTTACGTACTATGATTGCCGCAGCGGCAGCAGACGGTGAAATCACTGAAGATGAAAAACAAACTATCGCAAATGAAGCGGGTAACAACCCTGAATTAGCGCAATGGCTTGAACAAGAAATCCAAAATCCAATTTCTATCAACGAGATTGCACGTCTTGTAGGCAATGATACTGCACTTGCAAGCAATGTATACTTAGCTGCACGTTTAGTAAGCAAAGATTTATCTCGCAAAGAAATCATTTTCTTAGCAGATTTAGCTCAAGCATTGGGCTTAGATGATGCGCTTGTTGAACAATTAGAAAAACAAGCAGGCTTCTAATTTTGTGTAGAAAACACTACGTTTTCTGACCGCACTTCTTATCAAAAAACACGATAATCTTAGTTATCGTGTTTTTTTCATTTGTTTTTTCGCGAAAACCTAACCAAAGGCGAAAAATTCCGCTACAATGCAAAACTTCAATATTCATAAAATTATTTAATAATCATAAAAACGGGAAGCAACATGACAGGCGCACAACTCATTATCGAATGTTTAAAAGCGCACGGTGTAACCGATCTTTTCGGCTACCCAGGCGGGGCAATCATGCCAACCTACGATGCCATCTATGACTCAGGTCTTGACCATCTTCTTTGCCGTAACGAACAAGGTGCCGCGATAGCGGCGATTGGTTATGCGCGCTCTACAGGCAAAGTCGGCGTTTGTGTCGCAACATCAGGTCCAGGTGCAACCAACTTAGTAACAGGTTTAGGCGATGCCTTTGCTGATTCAGTGCCACTCGTCGCATTTACTGGCCAAGTGGCTGCTCCTCTTATCGGTACCGATGCTTTCCAAGAAGCCGACGTTTTAGGCTTATCCCTAGCTTGCACCAAGCACAGCTACATTGTGCAATCCATCGAAGAACTCCCCGAAATTATTGCTTCTGCTTTCCAAATTGCACAAAGTGGCAGACCTGGTCCAGTTCTCATTGATGTGCCTCGCAACATCCAAGTGAGCGATGTACCTGAACATATCAAACCTATTGTCAAACCTATCGTAAAACCAACCGCACTTTCAGAATTAAAATTAGCTGAAGCAAAAGCATTATTGGCACAAGCGAAAAAACCAGTGCTTTATGTAGGTGGTGGTGTAGGTATGGCGAAAGCCACACAGGCGGTCAAAAAATTCCTACAAATCACCAAAATGCCATCCGTTTCAACATTGAAAGGTTTAGGCTCAATTGACCCAACCGATCCCGTTTATATGGGCATGATTGGTATGCATGGCACAAAAGCTGCAAACGTTGCCGTACAAGAATGTGATTTATTGTTAGTGTGCGGTGCACGTTTTGATGACCGTGTGACCGGTAAATTAGACAGTTTTGCGCCACACGCCAAAGTGATTCATTGTGATATTGATGCGGCAGAAATCAACAAACTCCGTGTTGCCAATGTTGCCCTTCAAGGTGATTTAATTCAAGCCTTAGAAGCTTTAAGCATCCCGCTTGCGATTGATGATTGGCGTGCGCATATTCAAGCACTGAAAGCTAAACTTGATTTCACTTATATCGACAACACAGGCAATCGACCGATTGACCCTTGGTCATTGCTCAACACACTTTCACAGCGTAAACCTCAAAATGCCGTGATTTGTACCGATGTGGGCCAACATCAAATGTGGTCTGCACAACATATGCGCCATTTCGCACCAGAAAACTATATTACCTCTGCGGGGTTCGGTACCATGGGATTTGGTTTGCCTGCTGCGGTAGGTGCAAAAAAAGCACGCCCTCATGATGAAGTGATTTTGGTGACAGGCGATGGTTCATTGATGATGAACATTCAAGAATTAGGTTCAATCAAACGCGGTAAATTACCGGTGAAAATTCTGCTCTTAGATAACCAACGTCTTGGTATGGTGCGTCAATGGCAAGACCTTTTCTGGAACAAGCGCCGTTCAGAAACCATTCTAGAAGATAACCCTGATTTCGTGATATTAGCGAAAGCCTTTGATATTCCAGCTGAACGCATTGAGCGCGCTGATGATGTAGATGCGGCACTTAATCGTTTATTAAATAGTGAAACTGCCTATTTATTGCAAGTATGCATTCCACCTGAAGAATGTGTATGGCCATTAGTGCCACCAGGTGCATGTAATACAGATATGCTGGAGGAAATTTAAGATGAACCAATATACTTTTGACTTGATTGCTCAACATCGCCCAGAGGTTTTAGAACGCGTATTACGTGTTATTCGTTTACGTGGCTTTACCGTGACTAATATGGATATGGCATTGGTAGACACCCAAGTGCAGTTAAAAATCACTGTAAAATCTGACCGCACTTTTGATTTGTTGGTGAATCAGTTGGCGAAGTTGCCTGATATAGTAAACATAAACTTATATGAATAGAAAATCAGAATATATAGCAATTATCTTATCTATAATTAGTTTTATATTAGTTATAAAAGGTATTCTTTCTAAAGAAGAATATAGTTTTTTTAATATATCAAATAAAAGTTTATTATTATTTGGTGTATTTTCCTCTATTTTATTTTTCATCTTCTATTTAAGAGATTTTGCTGAGCCTATAATTGAAAATTTTTATTCTAAATTAGTTTTTTCACTTTTTACTTTATCGCTTACTATGGTTTGTGTATCAGAAGCTTCTAATATTATTAATGAAGTATATAGTGGAATTGATCCATCATTATTTGTTTATTCAAAAATTTTCTTAGCGGGCATAATATTTTTCAAAAAGGTTTTTCCTTTTTTATTTATTTTCCTAATAATAATGACATTTCTTATATTTACAAATATATTAAACATATATATAGAAAACAAAAAAAAACAAACAGA
>CAUGKJ010000032.1 GCA_959600045.1 uncultured Haemophilus sp. | reverse complement strand
CTCTTTTGCCGATAGATTGGTATTAATGACTAAAGGTTCTTCCAAAATTGTGCCAATTTTCTTACGCGGATTCAGTGAAGCATAAGGGTTTTGAAACACGATTTGGATTTTCTGACGGCGCAATGCTTTCGTTTCGTGATCATTCTCTAAGAAATTTTTCCCGTTGTAATACAACTCACCTTCTGTCGGTTCTTCTATCATCGTCAAAAGACGACCTAGTGTTGATTTACCACAACCTGACTCACCGACTACGGCAAGGGTTTTGCCTCGTTCTAAGGAAAAAGACACACCATCTAATGCCTTAACTTGCTGTGTTTTCGCAAACATCCCTTTTTTCACAGGATAATATTTTTTCAGCCCAATGGCATTGAGCAATGGTGCATTTTCTTGTGCGACATCAGTCATTGCTAGGTTCTCCTTGGGCATTTAATGGGGTGTGACATTTAACTTGTCGATTTCCTACGTGACGTAATTCAGGTTCCACACTTCGACAAAGATCAGTCGCATACGGACAGCGTGGATTTAATAAACAGCCTTGTGGGCGATCGTATTTACCTGGCACCACACCGGGTAAAGATTGCAAACGAGATTTACCTTCTGCAAACTCTGGTAAAGAACGTAATAACGCTTGGGTGTAAGGATGTTTTGGCTCACGGAAAATATCTTCTGCTCGTCCTTCTTCGACCACTTGTCCTGCATACATCACAATAATACGATGTGCGGCTTCTGCGACTAACGCGAGATCATGCGTGATAAGAATCAACGACATACATTCTTTTTGCTGTAACTCAAGCAGCAAATCTACAATTTGTGCTTGAATAGTCACATCCAATGCGGTGGTTGGCTCATCTGCAATCAGCAATCTCGGTTTACAAGCTATCGCCATAGCAATCATAACGCGCTGGCTCATTCCGCCAGAAAGCTGATGCGGATAGACATCAATTCTCGATTCTGGATCAGGAATACCCACTAAACGCAATAACTCTAAAGTGCGCTCACGACGTTCTTTTTTACTGCCGCCTTGATGCGCCTTAATCGCTTCCATAATTTGGAAACCCACCGTATAAGCAGGATTTAAGCTTGTCATTGGGTCTTGGAAGATCATGGCAATATCAGCCCCAACCAATTCCCGTTTTTCTTTTGGCGGCAAGCTTAAGAGATCTTTTCCTTCAAATTCTAGGCCTTTCGCTGAAACACGTCCTGGAAAATCAATTAAGCCCATTACCGCAAGGGAACTCACTGATTTCCCTGAGCCCGACTCGCCAACAATGCCTAATACTTCACCTTGATTAACTTGATAGCTAATGCGATCCACCGCTTTAAAAGGCGCTTTTTCATCACCAAAGTGAACAGAAAGTTCTTTTACATCTAATAATGCCATTCTGCCCTCTATTGTTTTAATTTTGGATCGAGCGCATCACGCAACCCGTCGCCCATTAAGTTAAATGCTAAAACAAGTGATAAAATCACTAACCCTGGAATAGTAACCAACCAGTTAGCGGCCTGCATAAAACTACGTGATTCAGATAACATAGTCCCCAATTCTGGTGTTGGTGGTTTTGCACCAATACCTAAGAAACCTAAGGTTGCTAATTCTAAAATTGCATTAGAAATCCCCATCGTCATTTGTACGATAAGCGGTGCAAGACAATTCGGTAAAATGACAATAAACATTAAGCGTAATACACTTGCTCCCGCTACACGCGAAGAGGTGACATAATCTCGGTTTTTCTCATTTAATACTGCTGCACGTGTTAAACGCACATAACTTGGAATCGAAACCACGGCAATCGCCAACGTCGCATTCGTCAAAGAGGGCTCTAAGATTGATACCACCACAATGGTCAAAAGCAAGTTTGGGATAGCCAACATAATGTCAATAAAACGAACAATTAATGTATCTAATGCGCCACCATAATAACCGGCAAGCAAACCTAGACTCGTCCCTAAAATGCAAGATAGAATGACAATAATGAAACCTGCAAAAACAGAAATGCGCGTACCATAAATAATGCGAGAAAGAATATCTCGACCAATGTCATCTGTACCCAGTAAATAAGCTGAATTGCCGCCTTCATACCAAGCTGGCGGTAACAATAAAGCTGAACGATTTTGTTCAATAGGATCAAAAGGTGCTATCCAAGGGGCAAAAATACTGAGTAATGCCACAGCAAGGATAAAAGTGAGCCCAATCACTGCCCCTCTATTTTGTTTGAAATAAAACCAAAACTCCTGCAATGGTGTGCGAGGTGCGAAGGTTTCAATAGATAAAGTTTTTTCCGTCATTAATAAGGCTCCTTATTGATGGCGAATACGTGGGTTTACCACGCCATAAAGTAAATCGATTGTCAAATTCACCACAATAATAATTGTAGCAATAATCAACACGGCGCCTTGTAAGACGGGATAATCGCGATTGGTAATCGCATCAATAATCCATTTACCAATGCCTGGCCATGAGAAAATCGTTTCGGTTAAAACGGCACCAGATAATAACTGCCCGACAATCAAGCCCACCACTGTCACAACAGGGATAAGCGCATTACGTAGCGCATGTACAATCACAATTCGGGTATAACTTAAGCCTTTAGCTTTTGCGGTACGAATATAATCTTCCCCTAATACTTCCAACATTGAGGAGCGAGTCATTCGGGTAATCACCGCAAGTGGAATGGTACCTAGCACAACAGCAGGGAGAATCAATGACTTAACTGCATTTTCAAAAGCACCTGGTACACCTGAAAGCCAAGTATCGATTAACATAAAACCGGTTGGTGTATCGATCCAGAAACTGTCTTCTAAACGTCCCCCTTGTGGCAAACCAAACCAAGGTGAAACATATAAGATCAAAATTAATCCCCACCAGAAAATTGGCATGGAATACCCCGTTAAGGACATGGCTGTCACAGTATGAGAAATCCAACTATCTTTTTTGACGGCCGCAATCGTTCCGAGCGTAATACCCGCAATTAACGACCAAAATAACGCAAAGAAAGCTAATTCAAACGTAGCAGGAAAGAGTGTGAAAAACTCAGTCAGAACAGGTTGTCGAGTACGGAATGATTCACCAAAATCACCTTGTATCACATTGCCAATATAATTGAAATATTGCTGATACAAGGGTAAATCAAGACCAAGTTGTTTCATCATTTGTTGATGAACTTCTGGCGTTAAACCTCGCTCTCCCATCATAATCTCCACGGGATCACCCGGAATAAAATGAATGAGAGCAAAAGTCACAAAAGTAATGGCGATAAAGGTAGGAATCACCATTAAAATACGTTTTAAAATAAATTTAAACATCTACTTCCCACATGATAAAAGTGCGGTCGTTTCTTCGAACGTTTTCGCACTGGCATATTGAATATGAACACTAGTATTCATACTCGTTGCAATAAAATCCTCCCGATTCTACCGCACTTTTTCTAATTTTGCCAAATGCGCAATCAGCCACTTAATGCCTTGAGCTTGGAAAGCAATTTGCAAACGGGTGTTGTTGTCTGAGCCTTCAACGTTTATCACTGTGCCAAAACCAAACTTTTCATGTTTCACTTTTTGTCCCATTTTCCATTCATTTTCAGGCAAACTCGAGCTTAAACTCCCTACTTTCGCTTGGTTTAATGCCCGAGTCACCGTTCCGCGCAAACGGATTTCTTGAATACACTCTAGTGGCAATTCTGTAATAAAACGCGAAGGTAAATGGCGTTCTTCTTTCGTGTAAACACGACGACTTTCCGCATAACAAATGGTGAGTTTTTGCTTAGCTCGAGTAATGCCCACATAAGCAAGACGGCGTTCTTCCTCCAAACGACCAGGCTCTTCAAATGAACGGAAACTTGGGAATACGCCCTCTTCTACCCCCACCATAAATACGCGCGGGAATTCCAAGCCTTTTGCTGAGTGTAAGGTCATCATTTCCACACAAGATTGATGCGGTGAAGCCTGCTCTTCTCCCGCTTCTAAAGAAGCATGAGTTAAAAAGGCGGTAAGATCGGTCATATCCTCTGCTTCATCAGGTTTGATAAATTCTCGGGTTGCCGTCACCAATTCTTCTAAGTTTTCAATACGTACTTCACCTTTCTCGCCTTTTTCCTGTTTATACAGATCGTATAAGCCAGAATGTTTAATCACGAAATCAGTTTGTGCAAATAATGGCATTTCGGCTGTATCAACTTGTAAAGAATTAATTAACTCTTGGAAACGCAGTAATGAAGTTGAAGCTCGTCCTGTTAGCATATTTTCTTGTGTGGCCACTTGCACTGCTTGCCATAAGGTAATTTGACGCTCACGGGTTAAATTTCGTAACACATCTAAAGTACGATCGCCAATACCACGCGTAGGCGTATTAATCACACGTTCAAACGCGGCATCATCTTGACGATTATTAATTAAGCGTAAATACGCCAATGCATCTTTAATTTCTTGGCGTTCGAAGAATCGCATCCCGCCATAAATCCGATAAGGAATTTGGCAACGAATCAAGGCTTCTTCAATAACACGAGATTGGCTATTACTACGATATAAAACAGCACAATCATCTAATTTCCCACCGTCATCTACCCAATTTTGGATTTGAGACGCCACAAATTTTGCCTCATCTAATTCATTAAATGCTGCATAAATACCTACTGGCTCCCCCATTTCACCGTCGGTCCATAAATTCTTACCGAGACGATCACTATTATTCGAAATAAGTTGGTTGGCACTTTTCAGGATATTGCCGGTAGAACGATAATTTTGCTCCAAACGAATCGTTTCAGCGTTGAAATCTTTTAGGAATTTTTGAATATTTTCGACTTGCGCACCACGCCATCCATAAATGGATTGGTCATCATCGCCCACAATCATCACTTTGCCCGTATTACCGGCAAGAATTTTGATCCATGCATATTGGATTTTATTGGTATCTTGAAACTCATCCACCAAAATGTGCTGAAAACGTTGCTGATAGCGTTGCAAAATCACAGGCTTTTTAGCAAATAATTCATACGCACGAATTAACAATTCAGCAAAATCCACCAAGCCCGCACGATCACAAGTATCTTGATAAATTTGATAAATCTTAATCCACTCTTTTTCCTGACGATCACCAAAATCATTAATATCTTGCGGTCTTAAACCTTCATCCTTTTTATTATTGATATACCAGCACGCTTGTTTCGGTGGAAATGCTTTATCATCATAATTGTGCAATTTCATCAAGCGTTTCACTAAACGAAGTTGGTCTTCAGAATCCAAAATTTGGAAGTCTTGTGGCAAGTTCACATCTAAATGGTGAGCGCGTAATAATCGATGGGCAATGCTATGGAATGTCCCAATCCACATACCAAATAGATTGGATTGAGCATGTTTGGATAAGGTATCTTGAATACGATGACGCATTTCAGCAGCGGCTTTATTGGTAAAGGTGACCGCCATAATGCTGCCTTCAGAAATATTTTCTACGGCAATCAACCAAGCAATACGATGAGTCAAGACGCGAGTTTTACCACTTCCAGCCCCCGCAAGCACAAGGTAATTGCCAAGTGGTGCTGCCACTGCTTCACGTTGTTTATCATTCAAGCCATCAAGTAATTCTGAAATATCCATTGCTCTTATTTTAATCTGGTTAAATTTACAGGGATTATAGTGGGAATTATATTTTTAAACAACCTGATATTTACAAATTTACTCCTCCCCTTTATATTAGCAATATCAAATAATTACTAAATATTGACGAAGTTAAAGGAGACACAATGTCAATTAAAACAACACTAAAATTAACCGCACTTTCAGCCCTAACCGCCCTCGCGTATACTTCTCACGCACAGGCTGAAGGAAAACTTACCATCTATTGCAGCGTACAAAACGTAGTATGCGAAAAAGTCACGCAAGCCTTTAGTAAAAAATACAATGTAGATGCACAATTTGTACGTAATAGTACAGGCGTTGTATTAGGCAAAATTAAAGCTGAAAAAGAAAACCCACAAGCTGATTTCTGGTTTGGTGGCACCATTGAACCGCATCTCCAAGCCGCAGAATTAGGCTTACTTGAATCCTATCGTTCCCCATTACAAAAAGATATCATGCCGCAATTTAAATCTTTAATGGAGCAACGCGGCAATTTCACCTCTGTGATTTACTTAATGGAACTTGGCATTGGGGTAAATACTAAAAAATTAAAAGAATTGAATATTCCTGCGCCAAAATGTTATGCAGATCTAATAAAACCAGAATATCAAGGGCAAATTCAATATCCCGATCCACGAGTTTCTGGTACGGGTTATTCACTTATCAGCACTTTTTCCACATTATGGGGAGAAGAAAAAGCTTTCGATTATTTGAAAAAATTAGAACCCAATCTCATGCAACATACCAAAACAGGTCTTGCGAGCAACTATTTGGCAAATGGTACCGTAGCAATTGATTTAGGTTTTATGTTGGTTTACCCACGTGAGAAGAAAAACGGTGCGCCCGTTGAAGGCATTTTACCATGTGAAGGCGTAGGCTATTCTTTAGGCGGGGCTAGTATTATCAAAGGAGCAAGAAACCTCGATAATGCTAAGCTGTTTATGGATTTTGTACTAAGCAAAGAAGCACAAGAAATTCCGTGGCGAGAATCAGACTCTTATCAACTTCCAACCAATATTCATGCTGAACCAGCACCTGGTTTCCTACCGGCTAGCAAATTAAAACTGGTGGATATTGATTTTATGAAATTTGGTACAGATCAAGAAGGTAAACGTCTCACCCAACGTTGGGTTTCTGAAGTACTCTTAGAGAGTAAATCGCCAAAAGAATAAAAGAAATAAACAAAAAGTGCGGTCAAAAATCATGGTGTTTTTGACCGCACTTGTTTGTAATAGATAAAACTAAGCTAAAACCAACCGCTCTTTCCCTGCATAGATGTTCGCTTTTCCAGGGCGAGCAAAGCCTATAAGAGAAAGATTGTGTTGTTCAGCCATATTTACAGCAAGATCTGTTGCGGCAGAAATCGCAACAAGTAACTCGATGCCACAAGCCACTGATTTTTGAACCATTTCATAACTCGCTCGGCTCGAAACCAGCACAAATCCTTGTGGTTGATTTTGTTTTGCATGCCAGCCAATTAATTTATCTAGTGCCACATGTCGCCCAACATCTTCTCGAATCGCCAGTAAATTACCCGATAAATCAAAAAAGGCGGCGGCATGTGTCGCCCCTGTCTCTTTTCCGAGTGTTTGATTAGCTTGTAATTGTGCTAAACAGCTATCTAATAAATTTAAATTAAATTGGAAAGTGCAGTCTAATTTGGGCAATTTTTTATAGACTTGTGAAATTTGTTCTGTACCGCAAATGCCACATCCTGTTCTCCCAGTTAATGTACGGCGATGATCTTTTAATGCCACAAATTGACGGCTAGATAATTCAATTTGCACTTCAATGCCATTGCATACTTCCACCACATCAATGCCATAAATATCCGCTTTTTTCTCAATAATGCCTTCCGCTAATGAAAAACCTAAAGCAAAGTCATCTAAATCTTGCGGAGAGCACATCATGACAGTATGTGCAATACCATTATAAACAAGTGAAACAGGCACTTCCGCAGCCAGACTATCTTGTTTTTCCACTAAAAGTGCGGTCGGATTTTCAGGTGTTTTTTTTAAAAAATTAATTGTTTTTTGGATTATCCAGTGCATTATTTTTTCCTAATAAAATGACTCTTGTAGAAATGTTACTTTTTTTTAACAAAAAATGTTTATTTTGTGATCTAGCTCAAGTTTTAAAGCGATTATAACAAGTTTTGATTATAGATTTTCGGTTAAAAAATAGTTAAAATCGGCTCCGTTTAAATTGGTCATTGTTATAGCCGATTTAATGGTTGATACGTTATTTTAACGAAATCAAATAAATTATCTATACGAATTTATACTATCGAAATATCTTAACGGTTCGCCGTTATGAAGGAGTGATTATGCAGGTCTCTAGACGTAAGTTCTTTAAGATCTGTGCAGGTGGTATGGCGGGGACGTCTGCGGCAATGTTGGGCTTTGCACCATCATCTGTCTTAGCGGCACCACGTGAGTACAAATTACTACGGGCATTTGAATCCCGTAACACCTGTACATATTGTTCTGTAAGCTGTGGTATGTTGCTATATAGCACAGGTAAACCTTACGATTCCTTAAGCAGCCACACAGGTACCAATACCCGTTCTAAATTATTCCACCTTGAAGGTGACCCAGACCATCCGGTAAGCCGTGGT
>CAUGKJ010000031.1 GCA_959600045.1 uncultured Haemophilus sp. | reverse complement strand
GTCTTCAGCAAGTTCAGCTACTGCGGCAGCATCTTCTGCAACAGCAGCAGAAAGTTCAGCAAAACGTATTGAAGACTCTGGCTTGATTAGTAAAGATGGCAAAACAGCCTTTGCAGCGGATAACACCAGCAAACGTGATAGTGCGAAAGCGAAAGGTAAAGATGCAACTGCTGTTGGCTATGGTGCGAATGCAAGTGGTGAAAATGGCACTGCGTTAGGTAATAACTCACAAGCTTCAGGTAAAAACTCAACAGCAGTGGGTCAAGGCGCGAAAGCGACTGCAAATAACTCTGTGGCGTTAGGTCAAGGCTCTGTAGCAAATGAAGCCAATACTGTTTCAGTTGGTTCAGTTGGTAATGAGCGTCGAATCACCAATGTGGCAGATCCAGTTCGTGGTACGGATGCGACGAATAAACAATATGTTGATCGTTCTGTTGGTGCCGTTCGTAGCGAATTGAAGAAAACTGATAAGAAACTTCGTGGTGGTATCGCAGGGGCAACTGCTGCAGCGAATATTCCACAAGTGACTAAACCAGGCGGTTCAATGGTTGGCCTTGGAGTCGGTAATTACAAAGGTGAAAGTGCCGTTGCAGTAGGTTACTCCCGTGCGAGTGATAACAATAAAGTTATCTTCAAAATGAGCGGAGCCGCAACTACACAAGGTGATTACAATGTCGGTGCCGGTGTAGGTTATCAATGGTAATGATCGACTAAACTAAATAAATCACTCGGGTAGGAATTATCCGAGTGATTTTTATTATTTAACTTATTGAAAAACAGTTTTATTTTTGGCCATACTTTTAGATAATTTAGGTAATAGAAGAAGGAAAAAAGCATGCGTAAATATAAAATTGGGATCACGTTTAATCTAGAGTCAAAAGTAACCGACATTTGGGCAAATGGTGCGAACCAAAATGTGATTCACCTTTATCATTTGTTTCAACACTCCGACATTGTAGAAGATGTGGTTTTGGTTTCTTGGGGACCAGAAAAACGAACTACTCCTCCAGATGGTTTTATGTTAGATGGATTGAATCTTAAATATGCCTATATTGAAGATGTCATTGATCAATTAGATGTATTAATTGAAGGTACATTAGTTATTGAACCTCATCAAGTTAGCCGTATGCATGAGCATGGTGGTAAAGTTGTTTGTTATAAAATGGGTAATGATTTTATTATGGATGTGGAAAACTTCCTTTTTGAGAAGGAAGCGGGCAGAGTATTTAATGGTACATTATTTGATGCTGTATGGATGATTCCACAACATGAAAATACTTGTAAATCTTATTTTTCTATTATGTATCGCTGTTCTACTTATGTTGTGCCTGCAATTTGGTCACCAGTATTTTGTGATAAAGTAATTAAACGAATCAAGGATCAGCACAATCTTATTTTTGGTTATAAACCAGATGCTGAGAAAAAAGCAAAACGTATTGCATCTTTTGAAGCAAATATTAATGTAGTGAAAACCAGTTTTATTCCTATTTTAATTGCAGAGCAGGCTTATAGAGAAGCGCCAGAAAAAATTAAAAATGTTTATATGTGTAATACTTACGACAAAAGAGATAATCCAACATTTTTTAATTTTATTGGTCGAACTAATCTTGTAAAAGACGATGTGATGACAGTAGAAGGGCGTTATCAAATGCCTGATTTTCTTACCCGTTATGTTGATGTAGTATTAAGCCACCAATGGGAAAATGGTCTGAATTATGCTTACAATGATGCGTTATATGGTGGCTATCCTTTTATTCATAACTCCAAGTTATTACCAAAAGGTGTCGGGTATTACTACAATGAATTTGATGCATTTGAGGGCGCAAAAGTTTTACTTGATGTGATTGATAATCATGATAAAAATCATGATAAATATGTAAAATGCGCAAATGAATATCTCGATTCGTTGTTACCAACAAATCCAATGAATATTTATCTTTACGAGAAAGAGCTCAAAAGACTTTTTGAATAAAAAAGAAAATCCTTTGCTAAAGTGGCAAAGGATTTTTTATTAATATGTAATTATTTCGGTAACCTTGTTGTGGCTTTCAACGCCATATACCCCACAATCGCAGAAACAGTAGAACCTAATAAGATCCCTAAGCGAGAAAGGGCGTTAATGCTTTCACCTGCATCGGCATTGAAGGCAAGGCTGGCTAAGAACATCGACATGGTGAAACCGATACCACACAAAATTGCCACGGCAAAAATTTGTTTGAAGTTGATGCCTTGTGGAAGTTTTGCAATGCCAAGTTTAACGGAAAGATAACTGAAACCAAATACGCCGAGTGGTTTTCCGATAATTAAGCCAAGAGAAATCGCGAGCAATAATGGTGATGTCAGCATGCTGAAATCAATGCCATCGAAGCTTACACCTGCATTAGCAAACGCAAATAATGGCAGGATAACAAAGGATGACCAAGGGGCAAGAATGTGCTCAAAGTCGTGTAATGGTGTTTCGCCATTTTTGCCTTTCAATGGAATACAAAATCCGATGATAACCCCTGCAAGAGTGGCATGTACGCCTGATTTTAATACCGAAGCCCATAAGATTGTTCCCACCAGCATATAGGCACAAAGTGCGGTCACTTTAAAGCGATTTAATGCGATAAGTACAACAATAGCAACTGCAGCAAAAATGAGTGCTTGTACACTTAATCCGTGTGAGAAAAACAGTGCAATAACGACAATGGCGCCTAAGTCATCAATAATGGCTAAAGCAAGTAAGAAGATTTTTAGTGGGAGTGGCACTTGTTTACTTAATAACGCCATGATTCCAAGTGCAAAGGCAATGTCTGTTGCCATTGGAATAGCCCAGCCATCGGCTAAAGCGGGATCGTGTTGGGCGATAAATACATAAACTAATGCAGGAATAATCATTCCCCCCACCGCTGCAATAGCGGGGAAAATCGCTTGTTGATAGCTTGAAAGGGAGCCTTCAAATAATTCTTTTTTGACTTCCATTCCTACTAAAACAAAGAATACCGCCATAAAACCATCGTTAATCCAATGGATTAAGGTTTTATCAATGGAAAAAGATCCTACTTGAATGCTGACTGGTAAATTTAAAAAATCATTATAGGTTTGATTAAGCGGTGAGTTGGCTAATAGCATTGCGACTACCGCTGAAAAAAGTAATAAAATTCCGCCAGCTGATTCCAATTTGAAAAAACGCTGAATTTGTTGAATCAAACTCAGTTTATTCATTCATTCTCTCCTAAAAAAGTAATAAAAAATAATAGAGCCTGGATACTATCACAAATTTACTAATTTAGGGAAAATAGGCTGTGGATAATGTGTGATTTAATCGTGATGTGATAGATTTCGTGATCTATTTCACAAAATTTATTTTCATTTTTGGAATAAAAAACAATTTAATAGTAAAATCCTTAAAATTTATTTATTCGAGAATACTTATGTTTTCAAAAAAAGACATCATCGTACTAGGTATGATGATTTTTGCTTTATTTTTAGGCGCGGGAAATATTATTTTCCCACCGATGGAGGGGTACTCCGCAGGTAACCATTGGGCAACAGCTTCGCTAGGGTTTGTGATAACAGGTGTGCTTATGCCATTTATTACATTGGTTGTTGTGTCAGTGTTAGGACGTGGCGAAGAACTGACTAAGGACTTACCCAAGTGGGCAGGCGTATCCTTTTTAACCATTCTTTATTTAGTCATCGGTTCAACCTTTGCAATGCCTCGAATTACC
Organism: uncultured Haemophilus sp.; assembly: GCA_959600045.1. GTDB lineage: Bacteria > Pseudomonadota > Gammaproteobacteria > Enterobacterales > Pasteurellaceae > Haemophilus_D. Next base: position 4,673 of record CAUGKJ010000031.1, on the reverse strand, counting down.
AATGTCGCTTATGAAATGGCATGGCTACCATTGGGGCTCATTGAAGATAGTGCGACGACACGTCTTATTTTCTCTGTGATCTTTAATATTATCGCCATGGGATTCATGATTCGCCCAAGTACCATTATTTCAACAGTGGGTGAAGTGATGACGCCGGCATTGTTGGTATTATTACTCGTTGTTGGGATCACGGTTTTTGTTTCACCTCTTTCTGACATTGTTGCTCCGTCGCAGGCGTATGCCGAGAATTCAGCATTAACTACAGGATTAATTAGTGGTTATCAAACGATGGATGTTCTGGCTGCGATTGCCTTTGGTGGTATTGTTGCACGGGCGTTGTCTGCTAAAAATGTGACTAATCCACAAAAGATTGTTCAATATACGATTTCAGCGGGCTTTGTTTCTGTCATTTTATTAGGTTGTTTATATTTTGCCTTATTCTATTTAGGGGCGACTTCTGATGCTGTGGCACAAGGTGCAACAAATGGCGGCCAAATCTTCTCTCGTTATGTGAACAGTTTATTTGGTACGTCGGGAACCTGGATTATGGCGGGTATTATCACTTTAGCAAGCTTAACTACATTAGTGGGCGTAACCAGTGCTTGTGGTGATTATTTCTCCAAGTTTTCGACACGTTTTTCCTATCCATTTTGGATCGTCTTCTTCACCGCCATGACGACAATTATTTCACAATATGGCTTAACAAAATTACTCCGAGTGACGATTCCTGCCTTGTTGTTGATTTACCCAATGGCGATCATGTTAGTGCTTTTACAGCTTGTGCGTAATAAATTGCCTTCTATTCGATTGAGCTATTACACCACTATTTTTGTGACAGTTTGTTTTAGTTTAATTGATAGCTTGAAAAACTTGGATATGTTGCCGGAAGGCTTACATCAAATCATGACTCATTTCCCGCTCTATTCACAAGGGCTTGCGTGGCTTGTACCTGCATTATGTACTTTAGTGCTTTCTATGATATTCGGGAAAACCATTTCAAAATAATAAAAATGCCGATAATGATTTATCGGCATTTTTTATATCAAGTGCGGTCGTTTTTTCACGTATTTTTAGGCTGCAAGACGTTGTCTCACAATTTCAAATAAACATACACCCGTCGCAACGGAAACGTTGAGGGATGAAACTGAGCCCGCCATTGGAATACTAATGAGTTGATCACAATGTTCACGAGTAAGACGACGCATGCCTTCACCTTCGGCCCCCATCACTAAGGCAAGAGAACCAGTAAGTTTACTTTGATAAATAGTTTCTGTTGCTTCGCCGGCCGTACCTACTACCCAAATATTATGATTTTGTTGTAGATCTCGCAAAGTACGCGCTAAGTTAGTCACACGAATTAATGGCACAGTCTCTGCAGCACCGCAAGCCACTTTACGTGCGATAGAAGTGAGTTGAGCGGATTTATCTTTTGGCACAATAACAGCGCTCACACCGGCAGCATCAGCAGTACGTAGACAGGCCCCTAGGTTATGGGGATCCGTCACGCCATCAAGCACTAATAAAAGTGGATTTTGTTTACGAGTAAGGAGTTCATCCAGATCATGTTCATTTAGCTCTTTCGCTTCTTGCACACGAGCAATCACACCTTGATGCACTTCACCATTGGATTTTTTATCTAATGTTTGACGATTAACAAATTGCACCGCAATGCCTAAAGCATAGAGCTCATTGAGTAAGGGTTGTAGGCGTTTATCTTCACGGCCTTTCAGCACAAATACTTCAATTAAACGCTCAGGGCTATTTGCTAAAATGCTGTTTACAGCATGGATACCATAGATATTTTCTGACATAGGGTTCTCTTATTTATTATTTTTTCCGTTTTCTCGTCGGTTTCTTCGAAACATCTTTATTTTTAACCGCACTTTTACGTTTTTTTGACGCTTTAGGTGGCAGTTCCTTAAACACTTTTTTCGCTTTTTGTTTCGCTGTTTTGCCAACACGACGCGGTTTTCGAGTGCTTTCGACTAAACTGAAATCCACCATTTTTTGTTCTAAATGAACGGCGACTACGCGAATTTTGACTTTATCGCCAAGGCGATAAATCATACCACTATTTTCACCGATTAAACGTTGTTTTGCCGCATCAAATTGATAGTAGTCGTTATCTAAAGTGGAAATATGGACTAAGCCGTCAATGAATAAATCATCTAAACGTACGAATAAGCCAAAGCCCGTTACAGATGAGATCACTCCGCTAAATTCAGCACCCACATGATCTTGCATATATTCACATTTCAGCCAATCTGCTACTTCGCGAGTGGCATCATCGGCACGGCGTTCTGTCATCGAGCAGTGATCGCCTAATAAATCCATTTCATCAAAAGAATAATGATAGCCGCCAGTATCCGTCGTTTTACGTTTAGCGCCTTTTTCTTTCGCTAATAAATACTTAATCCCACGATGAAGGGTTAAATCCGGATAACGACGAATCGGGGAAGTGAAGTGTGCATATTCCTCTAAAGCCAAACCAAAGTGGCCAATATTATCCGCATGATAAACCGCTTGGCTTAATGAGCGAAGTAACATGGTTTGGATAAGCTCGTGATCCGGGCGATCTTTTACTTGCTCTAACAATTTCGCATAATCTTTTGTGGTCGGTTTCATGCCGCCTTCAAGGCTTAAACCGCATTCACTTAAGAATGCGCGGAAAGACGTCAGTTTTTCTTCACTCGGAGCGGCATGAATACGATAGAGTGCTGGCTCTTTATGTTTTTCCATAAAGTTTGCTGCAGCAATATTTGCAAGAATCATGCATTCTTCAATGATTTTGTGAGCATCATTTCGCACAACAGGTTCAATGCGATCAATTCGTCCCATGGCATTGAAAATAAATTTGGTTTCAATGGTTTCAAAATCGATAGCACCACGTTGTTTGCGTGCATTGAGTAACGCTTGATAGAGGTGATGCAATTCTTCTAAATGTGGTACTAGCCCTTGATAACGCGTGCGGAGCTCATCATCGCCGTCTAAAATCGCCGCGACTTTCGTATAGGTTAAACGTGCATGAGAATTCATTACCGCTTCATAAAAACGATAGTCCGTGAGTTTACCTTTGGCAGAAATGTGCATTTCACATACCATACACAAGCGATCAACTTGTGGATTCAGTGAACACAATCCGTTGGATAAAACCTCCGGTAACATTGGCACAACACGATTCGGAAAGTAAACGGAGTTACCACGGTTATAAGCTTCAGTATCTAATGCAGAACGTAAACGCACATAGTAGCTGACATCGGCAATTGCCACCCAAAGTTTCCAGCCTTTACCACTTTTTTCGCAATATACGGCATCATCAAAATCGCGTGCATCTTCACCATCAATGGTCACCAGTGGCAGATTGCGTAAATCCACACGGCCTTTTTTAGCTTCTTCAGGCACTTCTTCGGTGAATTTTTTAACGTATTTTTCGACTGCACTTGGGAATTGGTGAGGAATGTCATGATTACGAAGAGCAATCTCCACTTCCATCCCTTTTGCCATATTGTCACCCAGAATTTCGGTGATGATGCCAATAGGTTGAGTGAAGGAGGAAGATCGTTCCTGCAATTCAACCACGACAACTTGCCCCATTCGGGCACCATTGCGATGTTCATTAGGGACTAAAATATCTCGTCCAATACGGCTATCATCAGGCACCACATAGCTAAAGCCATTTTCTAAGAAGAAACGGCCGACAATTTGTTTTTTACGACTTTCAAGTACGCGAACAATACGGACTTCACGACGACCACGGCGATCCACGCCTGCAGGTTGGGCTAATACAAAATCACCGTGCATTACACGTTGCATTTGGTGATTAGGAATAAAGAGATCCTCTTTTTTACCTTCGACTTGTAAAAAGCCATAGCCTTCGCGATGGCCGATGACCATGCCTTTGAATAAATCTAGTTTTTCAGGCAAGGCATAGCGTTTACGTTTAGTGAAAACTAACTGTCCATCATTTTCCATGGCACGCAAGCGGCGGCGCATAGCTTCTTGTTGTTCGTCACTTTTAATTGAAAGTGCGGTCAGAATTTCTTCCCGACTCATTGGGGCATTATTTTCACGAATAATTTGCAGAATGTAGTCTCTGCTTGGGATCGGATTACCGTATTTGGCTAATTCTTTTTGATAATTCGGATCCGCTTTTTTAAAAGATTTTTTGGTCATATATAGTTTATTTTATGATTAATTTTTAACTTGTGGGGTAGTTTACAGGTTAAAGGGGGGAATGCAAGCTTGTTATCGGGCGTTTGTGGTAGGACGGTTTACGGCAAACAAAAACCGCACCAAAGTGCGGTTTTATTTTTAAGCTGTTTTAATGCTTTAATTACGCTAATTTTTTGATTTGAGCAGCTAATTTCGCTTTGTGGTTTGCTGCTTTGTTAGCGTGGATTAAGCCTTTAGAAGCCATACGGTCAACAACTTTTTGCATTTCAACGAATGCTGCTTCAGCTGCTGCTTTTTCACCTGCTGCTACTTGAGCATATACTTTTTTGATGTAAGTACGCATCATAGAGCGTTGGCTTGCGTTGTGTTGGCGGCGTTTTTCAGATTGAACCGCACGTTTTTTTGCTGACTTGATATTAGCCAAGGTCAAACTCCTAAAATTTCTGTTAGATGATTATGACAAAATAAGGGCGTAGAATATGCCGATTTTTTATACTTTT
>CAUGKJ010000030.1 GCA_959600045.1 uncultured Haemophilus sp. | reverse complement strand
CGGACCAAAAGTTAAAGCGGCTTTTGAACAACAATTTCCACAATGTAAGCTGAATTATGTGGCTTTTGATAACAATGGCACCTTGTTTAACCGTGTTCGTTTAGAAGGTAAAAAAATTAAGGCGGATGTGGTGCTCGGTTTAGATAGCTATCAAATTGAAGATGCACAAAAACTCAATATTTTTGAGCCAAATAAAGTGGATTTAAGCCAGTTACGTTTACCCATTAAATGGGAAAATAAAACTTTCTTACCATTTGATTATGCTCAATACGCGTTTATTTATGACAAGAATAAACTGACTAATCCACCAAAAAGCTTAAAAGAATTAGTTGAGCGTCAAGATCTTAAAGTGTTATATCAAGATCCACGCACAAGCAGTATAGGACGTGGTCTATTACTTTGGATGAATGCCGTTTATCCAGCAGCAGATGTCGAAAATGCTTGGAAAACCCTTTCTAAACATACTGTCACGGTCACCAAAGGTTGGACTGAGTCTTATGGTGCCTTCTTAAAAGGCGAAGGTGATCTGGTTTTAAGTGTCAATACTTCGCCGATTTACCATATTCTTTCGGAACAAAAAGACAATTATGTGGCAACGGAATTTGCAGAGGGGAGCGTATTACAAGTTGAAGTCGCAGCAAAAGTTGCTAACCGTAATAATGCCTGTGCGGATGAATTTTTAGGCTTCCTACTTTCACCACAAGCCCAAGCGGATATTGCTAAAAATAATGTGATGTTACCCGTGGTAGAGACCAATATCGAAAGTCATATTGATGCGCTTAATTCTCGCGCAAAATCAATGCGTATTTTAGATACCACTACGGTGACAAGTGAGCAACTTAAAGGCTGGATTAATCAATGGCAAAAAGCCTTATCTAAATAGTATTAATGAGCTTATTGCAACATCCGCATTTTCGTCCTCGCCATTATTTGGGCGGAAGTGCGGTCATTTTTTTCATCGTTTTACTTTATGGATTTTCCCTTTCTGCGGTTTTTTCAGTAGGAAGTGATTATGCCTTATCTGATTTCTTAAAAGACGATTATTTGCATCAAGTTATCGCTTTTAGTGTCGGGCAGGCATTCTTGTCAGCCTTGCTTTCTAGCGTAATTGGAACTTTATTTGCGCGTGCTTTTTTCTATTTAGATTTCAAAGGCAAATCGCTCATTTTACGCATTTTTTCCCTCACATTTGTTTTGCCGGCATTACTGGCTATTTTCGGTCTAATTGGTATTTATGGTACTGCCGGTTGGCTAACACAACTGCTTCAAACCCTAGGTATTTCATGGAAACTCTCCATTTATGGTTTAAGCGGCATTCTCATTGCTCATTTATTTTTTAATATTCCTTTAGCGGCAAGAATGAGTTTGCAGGCTTTGCAAAGTGTACCAACCGAACAGCATCAACTCGCGGCACAATTGAATATCAAAGGTTTCACATTTTTCCGTTTAATTGAATGGCCTCATTTGAAAAGCCAAATAGTGTCAGCCTTTGTGCTTATTTTTATGCTGTGTTTCACCAGTTTTACGATAGTGTTGGCACTGGGTGGCGGGCCACAAAATAGCACGTTAGAAGTTGCGATTTACCAAGCCATTTTCTTTGAATTTGATTTACCCAAAGCCGCACTTTTTGCACTTGTACAATTTGCATTTTGTTTTGCGTTATTTTCGCTTTCACAATATTGGACAAAAGCACCCGAAACCCAGATTTCGCAACGTTATCGCTGGGTTTTACCTGTTTCAAGTGCGGTCAAATTAGGGCATGTTTTTGTCTTATTTTCAGTGTGCTTATTTATTTTAAGTCCCTTATTCAATATTGTTTTTCAAGGTTTGTCAGCTACCCAATTATTTGGCTATTGGCAAAATCCACAATTATGGAAGGCGATTGCTTATTCATTAACCATGGCACCGACTGCCGGGATTTTATCGGTATTATTTGGATTCTTCTTATTGTTACTCTCCCGTCAGCTACAATGGTTATATCATCCCAAATTAGCCCACTTAATTTTAACGGGGGGTATGATGATTTTAGCCATTCCGACGATTGTCTTAGCAGTTGGCTTATTCCTTTGGTTGCAAGATATTGATTTTTCGGCAGGGCATTTGTTTGTTGTGGTATCGGTTTGTAATGCCTTGGCTGCCTTGCCATTTGTCATCAAAATTCTCAATTCACCAATGAATCAATCGATGCAATATTATGAAAAACTCTGTTTATCGCTGAATATTACAGGCTGGCAGCGTTTTCGTTTAATTGAATATCCGCTACTAAAAGCCCCGTTGAAATATGCCTTGGCGCTCGCAACGACTTTATCACTCGGTGATTTTACAGCGATAGCCTTATTTGGTAGCCCTGATTTTACTTCTTTGCCTCATTTGCTTTATCAACAAATCGGGCAATATCGAAGCCAAGAAGCGGCAGTGACGGCATTGATTTTATTGGGCTTATGTTTAGGTTTATTTATGTTTATTGAAGGGCAGAAGGAACAACATGATTAAATTAAATAATGTGGTCTTCAATTATCAATCCATGCCGATGGTATTTGATTTACAGATTCAAGCCCAGGAAAAAATCGCCATCATTGGTGAAAGTGGCGCAGGAAAAAGTACCTTGCTGAATTTAATTGCCGGATTTGAATATGCTGATAGTGGCGAGATTTGGCTAAATGGTGAAAATCATACCAAAACGGCACCTTTTGAACGCCCTGTTTCAATGTTATTTCAGGAAAACAATCTCTTTACTCATCTTTCTGTAGAAGAGAATATCGCTTTAGGTTTAAAACCGAATTTAGCCTTAAATGCAGAAGAAAAAGCACTTGTAGAACAAGCAGCAAGTGCGGTCAATTTACAGGATTTTTTAACGAGAAAACCGACCGCACTTTCAGGCGGACAAAAACAGCGAGTAGCGTTAGCGCGCTGTTTGCTACGAGATAAACCTATTTTATTATTGGATGAGCCTTTTTCAGCTCTTGATCCTAAATTACGCATTGAGATGCAAGATTTAATGGATCAATTATGTGAAGAAAAAAAGCTCACCATGTTATTGGTGACGCATCAACCCAAAGAAATTGAACGGCATATTGATCGAGTGATTGAAATTCATCAAGGAAAAGTGATCTGATCTCTTTTTATCATATTGTAGAGTAATATGCTCAACTTAATAAAAGCGACATAGCTTAAATGAGGAAAATATAATGACCACAACAAATGTAGTACAGCTTATTGGTCTGTTTGTAAAGTCGAAGCGCTATTTGAAACCCCTTTTTTAGAATTAGTCTATCGTGCAGCTCAAGTGCATCGAGAGCATTTCAACCCTGGCGCGATACAGTTATCGACGTTGATGTCGATTAAAACGGGTGGTTGTCCAGAGGATTGTGGCTATTGTCCTCAATCAGCGCGTTATCAAACAGGTGTACAAAATCAGCAGATCTTGGATATTGATGAAATTGTCGAAAAAGCTAAAATTGCTAAAGCACGTGGTGCAGGGCGTTTTTGTATGGGCGCAGCATGGCGTGGTCCTAAGCCTAAAGATATGGAAAAAGTGACGGCGATTATTCGTGCGGTAAAAGATATTGGCTTAGAAACGTGTGGTACTTTTGGTTTGTTGCAAGATGGTATGGCGGAAGAGTTAAAAGATGCAGGATTGGATTATTACAACCACAATCTTGATACGGCGCCAGAGAATTATCACAATGTCATTGGTACACGCCGTTTTGATGATCGTTTAAGTACATTAGGAAAAGTGCGTCAAGCCGGTTTAAAAGTTTGCTGTGGTGGTATTGTGGGTATGAATGAAACCCGTAAAGAGCGAGCAGGCCTTATTGCAAGTTTGGCAAATCTTGATCCTCAGCCGGAGTCAGTGCCGATTAACCAATTAGTGAAAGTGGAAGGCACGCCAATGGCTGATGCAGCTGATTTAGATTGGACAGAATTTGTTCGCACCATTGCCGTTGCACGTATTACCATGCCAAAAAGTTATGTTCGCCTTTCTGCAGGTCGTCAAGGTATGAGTGAAGAAATGCAAGCCATGTGTTTTATGGCGGGAGCAAATTCGATTTTCTATGGGGATAAATTGTTGGTGACAGGCAACCCAGAAGAAGATGGCGATCAACTTCTTATGGCTAAATTGGATCTTGAGCCGGAAACGGAAGAAAATAGAAAGCCACTCGACAGAAATTAGTCATAAAAAAAGTGCGGTGAAATCTACCGCACTTTTTATTGAGGCTTACTTCACTTGTTCGGTTAAGCAAGGCTGAATTTTATTTAGCATTTCTTTTAAAATACGTGCTGGTGCAGCCACGATATTGCCTGAGCGTAAATAGCCGTGACCCGCATTGAAATCACACACTAAACCGCCGGCTTCACGCACGATTAAATCACCCGCTGCGCAATCCCAAGGTTTTAAGCCCATTTCGAAATAACCGTCAACGCGACCGGATGCTACATAGCAAAGGTCTAATGCGGCAGAACCTGTACGACGGAAATCTGCTGCTTCATCAATTAAGTTATTCATGATGGCAAATTGAGTTGGCATTAAGCTTGGTTGTTTGAATGGGAAACCGGTGGCTAAAATCGCCCCGTTAAGTTCATTTTGGCTATCTACACGTAAACGCACTTCATTTAATTTTGCGCCTTCACCACGCACAGCAGTGAATAATTCATTACGAATAGGATCGTAAACCACACCCACTTCGGTACGGTTTTTTACACGGATAGCAATAGAAACAGAGAAATGTGGCAAACCTTTTACGAAGTTGGTTGTGCCATCTAGTGGATCAATCACCCATTGAATATCACTGTCTTTGCCTTCTAATGCACCACGTTCTTCACTGATAATTGTATGATCAGGATAAGATTTTTGAATGATTTCAATGATCTCTGCTTCAGCGGCTTTATCGACGCTGGTCACATAATCATTAATACCTTTTTTACTTGTTTGGATGTCATCACGGCGCTCATAGTTTTTAGCAATCACGTTGCCCGCTCTTCGTGCCGCACGAATAGCGATATTTAACATTGGATTCATATTTCCACCAGATTTTAAAGAACAGATAATAGGTCGCCTATTATAAGGGAGTTTTAGTAAATAGCCAGTTGAAAATGTTTAATTCACGGTTTTTCACGTTTTTTAAAGGAAATTTGCGATCAGTATCGCAAAAATAAAGTAGTAAATTTGGCTTTCTTCTGAAGGAATTTTAAAGTGCGGTCAAAAAAGAAGGCATTTTATGTATAAAGGGATAACCTTATTAGAAACCTTGATTGTATTATTTATTTTAAGCTTAACGTTGACGTTTGCATTACCCAAATGGCAGAAAAACGATCCCAAATATTTTCTCGAAAAAGAGCAACAACGGCTTTATTTTTTCTTACGTAATATTCAAGCGAGGGCAGAAAACTCATCAGCGATTTGGTTTATTTTGGTCAATCAAGATAGGGCGAATCAACGTTGGTGTATCACTGCTCAAGTAAAAAGCGATCATTTTTGTGATTGTTTTCATCCCCAGAATTGTCCTAAAAACCTTTATGCGCATTTTTACTATCCCTATTTTGAAGGAAAAACGATGCTGATAGGCCCTAAATTATATCCGTCAGAAGTGGCGGTAAAATTTAATGGGGCAAGAAATACCATGGAAACGAATTGCTTTATGTTGCAGGCTGAAGAGCATCGTACATTGTTCTCTTTTTTCAATGTGGGTAGTATCAAATTAAAGTCTAATCAAGCGGCGAGTGCATGTACAAGATGAAACCATTAAAAGGCGAAACATTGGTGAGCTTATTAATTTCACTCGGCTTATCCGCATTATTATTGTTATTGGTTGCACAGTTTTATGCCCAAACTCAACAGCAAAATCAGCGTTTAATGTTACAACTCAAATTACAAGCGGAATTACAACGTACAATTCAACTCATCGGGAAAGATCTGCGTCGCGTAGGCTTTCGAGCCGCAAACCCAAAACTTATTGAAGATAATCTCGCTTTATTCGAATTAGACGAAAAGGGCACAGCAATAACCATTGCTCAAGCAGACAATGCTCCATCAAATAGCTGTGTTTTATTTTTTTATGATTTGAATAGCAATGGTTGTATTGGTGAAAAATACACAAAAAATACCTGTGTAAATGGCGTTAAAAATGTGGCAAAAAATATCGAAAAAGAGCTATTTGGTTACAAACTTAACGGCAAAATGATCGAAACCAAACAAACCTACAAAAATGCAGTAAATGCAGATTGTCGCTCAGCAGAGTGTCAGCGAGCCTTAGCGCAATCTACTTGTAACGCTGGTGGTGGATGGACTGATTTATTGGATGAAAAAGAGTTTGAGATTTCTCAATTACGTTTTGATTGGTTAAAGGCAGGGAAAGGGATTGAAATTAAACTCACAGGGCATCTTGCCGCATATAAGCATATTCAATATGAAACTTCGCTTGTAGTGCCTTTATTAAATCAAGAAGAATGATCATGAAAAAAGGGATTGTGACACTGACGGCACTGATTTTACTTTCAGGCTTATTGGCGCTGATCTTATTATTTGATGAACAGATCTTTGCGTTTTTTCGAGCTCAAATGAGTCAGCGAAAATATTATGTAGAACAAGGCCTTGCGTTACAGAAAATCAGTCAGCAACAACAAACGCATATTTGCCAAAACTTGCCTTTAAATGGTGCTGAAAAAGTGAAACAAGTCTTTTTCGAGTCTTCAGGGGCAGAGGATAAAGTCGCCTATTCTGTTTGGTGTAAACGAGCAGAGTTATTTAAGAAATCGCCCACAAAAGGCATTAATGAAAATATGCTGCGAGATTTTATTTCCAGCGAAAAACAAGCTGATTTTCAACCGCACTTTGTGAAAGTAGATACTACTTTAACTGCTCAAAAAACACCACAAGTGTATTGGATAACGCAAAACCAATTAGAAATTAAAGGGAATGTGAGTGGCATTTTGTTAGCAGAAAGGGATTTAACTTTAACCGGCAAAGGACGAATAAGTGGTGCAGTGATTACAGGTGGTTCGCTTAAGTTAGAGGAGAGCGTGACGGTGGCTTACGGTAAAGCCGTAGTGACAAAACTCGTACAAGAATATAGCCAATGGCGTTTGGTGGATAAAAGTTGGAGTGATTTAAGTGCACAAGATCAACGTGAATAAAGGGATGTCGTTAATGTCCCTTTTATTAGCCTTATCGATTTTCAGTGGGTTATTTTTGATCTTTAACCGATGGACGACGGAGCAAAGGAAAAGTGCGGTCAGGATTTTTCAAGAATTTCAGGCGATTCAAATTGCTGAGAATCAGGCTCAACGTCAGTTTTTAGGCTTGTCTTGTGAAAATAGCGTACAACAAAATGGCATTCAATTCGCAATTCAATGCAGTTATCATCAAGTGAATATACGCTATCCTCAAGGTGAATTTTTATTGAAAACCGAGTAAAATAACGCATTGTTTTTGCTTTCAAAAGGGCGTTACTTTGTTCGTTACTTATTATTCAAACCAACCAGAAATTCAAAAGGATATTTTAGTTTCGCTGTTGGAAAATTTACCGCAACATGATCCGTTTCAATCTGACATTGTGTTGGTGCAAAGCCCTGGTATGGCACAATGGTTGCAAATGGAAATTGCTAAAAAACGCGGCGTTGCAGCGAATTTCCAATTCCCTATGCCTTCCAGTTTTATTTGGAAACTTTACGCCGATAATTTGCCGAATGTTTCCACGCAAAACCCTTTTGAAAAAGATTCAACGTTATGGCGATTAATGCGATTAATCCCTACCTTTTTACAGCAAAAAGAATTTGAACCATTAAAAAAATATTTAGCGTCCTCACCGGCATCAGAACAGCAAAAACTTTATCAATTAAGCCTAAAAGTTGCCGATTTATTTGACCAATATCTCGTCTATCGCCCCGAATGGATTGCTGCATGGGAAGAAAATAGCGATGAAAAAATCTTGGCACAAATTAATCAGCAAAAGCAGGGGCTTTCGGCATTAAATCCTACCTTTCTTTCTCAAATTAAAGGCAATATTCACTGGCAGGGAATTTTATGGCGAGCCTTGGTGGATGATGTCCAACGTGATTTCGGTGGAAAAGCAAAGCATCGTGCTGCACTCAATCAACAATTTTTAGCATTATGTTGTGATCCCAATGCGACGCTCAACTTACCAGAACGTATTTTTATTTTTGGTATCCCTGCATTGCCAACGGTTTATCTCAATATTTTCCAAGGTATTTCAGCTAAAACAGATGTGCATTTATTCTTCAACAATCCATGTCAAGAATATTGGGGTGACTTGCGAGATCTGAGTAAATCCTATTTATTAGAAAGACAGCGTTTCGTGCAGGAAAGCAACGATGTGAAGCCTTTAATTTCAGCCGAGCAAGTGTCATGGGAACCTGCTGATCTTGATTACACCAATCAACAAGAAGAATTGTTCAGCGGAAATCCGCTTTTAGCCTCTTGGGGAAAAATGGGACGGGATTTT
>CAUGKJ010000029.1 GCA_959600045.1 uncultured Haemophilus sp. | reverse complement strand
GAGCGATTGCCGATGTATTGCCAAAACCTCATCAACGGGGTGATGGTTTTATTAAATGCGGCAATGATGATGTGGTGACTTGGTGCGTGGGGCATTTGCTCGAACAAGCAGAACCGGATGCCTACGATCCTAAATTTAAACAATGGCGTTTAGAACATTTACCCATCATTCCTGAAAAGTGGATTCTGTTACCGCGAAAAGAAGTGAAAAAGCAACTTTCTGTGGTAGAAAAACTCATTCATCAAGCCGATGTTTTAGTTAACGCAGGCGACCCGGATAGAGAAGGGCAGTTGTTGGTGGATGAAGTGTTTAGTTATGCCAATTTATCAGTCGAAAAACGTGATGGCATTTTACGTTGTTTGATTAGCGATCTTAACCCAAATGCGGTCGAAAAAGCGGTACAAAAACTCCAACCGAATCGTCATTTTATTCCATTGGCTACCTCCGCACTGGCGCGTGCTCGTGCCGATTGGCTTTATGGCATTAATATGACTCGCGCTTATACCATTCGTGGTCGCCAAGCCGGTTATGATGGTGTGCTTTCCGTTGGGCGAGTACAAACGCCCGTATTAGGCTTGATTGTTCGCCGCGATTTAGAAATTGAAAATTTCCAACCAAAAGATTTCTATGAAGTCTTGGCATGGATAAAAGACGAAAAAACGTCTGAAAATCCGACCGCACTTTTTTCTGCACTTTGGCAACCAAGTAAAGCTTGCGAAGACTATCAAGATGAAGATGGTCGTGTGCTATCTTTAGGCTTAGCCGAAAATGTGGTGAAACGCATTACGGATCAACCTGCCGAAGTGACCGAATATGTAGATAAGCGCGAGAAAGAAACCGCCCCTTTGCCTTATTCGTTGTCAGCATTACAGATTGATGCGGCAAAACGGTTTGGCATGTCAGCGCAAAGCGTGTTGGATACCTGTCAGCGGTTATATGAAACCCATCGTTTGATTACCTATCCACGTTCTGATTGTCGCTATTTGCCGGAAGAGCATTTTGCTGAACGACATAAAGTGATGAATGCAATTTCACAGCATTGTCAGACTTATCAAACCTTGCCATCAGTGGTGGATAGTGAGCAACGTAATCGTTGTTGGAATGATAAAAAAGTGGAAGCACACCATGCAATTATTCCAACGGCTAACACACGTTCGATCAATTTAAGTATTGATGAACAGCGTATTTATGAATTGATTGCACGCCAGTATTTATTGCAATTCTGTCCAGATGCGGAATATCGTAAAAGCAAAATTACCTTAAGTATTGCAGGCGGTACTTTTGTGGCTCAAGCGCGCAACTTGCAAACCGCGGGTTGGAAAGAATTGCTTGGTAAAGAAGACGAAGATGAAAATCAAGAGCCGCTATTGCCGATCGTGAAGAAAGGGCAGATCCTGTATTGTGAACGAGGTGAAGTGGTGAGTAAAAAAACGCAACCACCGAAACCTTTTACCGATGCGACATTGCTTTCGGCAATGACTGGGATTGCGCGCTTTGTGCAAGATAAAGAATTGAAAAAAATTCTGCGTGAAACGGATGGACTTGGCACAGAGGCAACACGCGCAGGCATTATTGAATTGCTGTTTAAACGAGGCTTTTTGACCAAAAAAGGACGAAATATTCACAGCACAGAAACGGGGCGGATCCTCATTTCAGCATTACCAGATATTGCCACACAACCTGATATGACGGCACATTGGGAAGCGCAATTAACGGATATCAGTCAAAAACAAGCGAGTTATCAGCAATTTATGTTTACGCTCAATCAAATGTTGCCGGATTTAGTGCGCTTTGTGGATTTCACCGCATTACGTCGTCTAAGTCAGATTTCAAAAGGTTTAAGCACACCAGCAACGAAACGAAAAGAGCGGTCAAAAAATCGGAAGATTTAAACGCTGAAAATTGATTAAACTTAATACAATTAAGTAAAAAAAATGGGAAAGCGCTTGCGAAAAGCATGAATTTTATATAACATTTGCTCCCAGTTTTCTTGCGAAATCGCAATTTAGAGAAGAAAGAATAATGTACAATATTTTATTATTTGTTTATGTATTAATTTGTATCGCCCTAATCGGCTTTATCCTTGTTCAACAAGGTAAAGGCGCGAACGCAGGTGCGTCATTTGGCGGCGGTGCATCAGGTACTATGTTTGGTTCTGCAGGTGCAGGTAACTTTTTAACTCGTACCAGTGCAATCTTAGCAACAGGCTTTTTTGTGATTGCTTTAGTGTTAGGAAACATTAACTCTCACCGTGGCAACGTACAAAAAGGTTCATTTGACGATTTATCTCAAACAGCTGAACAAGTTCAACAACAGCAACAACAAGTTGCTCCAGCGGTTGAAAACAAAAATAATGACATTCCGCAATAAGGAATAAAAACAGAATAAACGCTCTGGTGGTGGAATTGGTAGACACGCTATCTTGAGGGGGTAGTGGCCGCAGGCCGTGCGAGTTCAAGTCTCGCTCAGAGCACCAAGTATAAACCGACTTAATCAAGTCGGTTTTTTTTCGCCTAAAATTTGTTTAGACTGCTAGTTATTACCCCCCGTTTTGGTTACAATCGGTCAATTTCTTTTTTTTAGAAACCCATTAGGAGAGCACTATGAACTTCCCTCAAATCGCCCAGCAAGTGATTGATAAACTTGGTGGCAAAGAAAACATCGCCACTACAGCACATTGCGCAACGCGTTTACGTATTGTGTTAAACGATGAAAGCAAAGTGGACAAAGAAGGCATTGATAATATTGAAGGCGTGAAAGGGCAGTTTGCTGTGGCGGGTCAATATCAAATTATCTTTGGTTCAGGTACGGTGAATAAAGTCCATGCTGAACTTACCAAATTACTTGGTATCGGCGATGTGAGTAAAGCCGAAGTGGCTGAAGCAGCATCAGGCAATCAGAACTTATTGCAACGTTTGGTGAAAGGCTTAGCGGATATTTTCGTGCCAATCATTCCGGCAATCGTAGCAGGCGGTTTGTTAATGGGGATTCACTCCATGCTTACAGCGAAAGGTTTCTTCGTTGATGAATTAAGCGTGATTGATATGCACCCAGGTCTTGCGGATTTGGTGGACTTCATTAATACCATTGCGAATGCACCGTTTGTATTTTTACCGGTATTACTCGGTTTCTCTGCAACCCGTAAATTTGGTGGTAACCCGTTCTTAGGGGCTGCACTTGGGATGTTGTTAGTTCACCCTGCATTAGCAGACGGTTGGAACTACGCATTAACTCTTGCTCAAGGCAAAATCCAATACTGGAATGTATTCGGTCTTGAAATTGAAAAAGTCGGCTATCAAGGCACGGTTATCCCAACATTAGTTTCTGCTTGGGTATTAGCAACCTTAGAAAAAACCTTCCGTAAGTTTGTACCTTCTTATTTAGATAACCTCATTACTCCATTATTCTCCCTCTTTATTGCGGGCTTCTTAGCATTTACCGTAATTGGTCCAATCGGTCGAGAAGCGGGTTCATTAATTGCATCAGGATTAACTTGGTTATATGACACTTTAGGTTTCGTAGGTGGCGCAATCTTCGGGGCATTCTATGCACCAATCGTTATCACGGGTATGCACCAAACCTTCATTGCAGTTGAAACACAATTATTAGCTGAAATGGCAAATACAGGCGGTACCTTTATTTTCCCAATCGCCGCAATGTCAAATATCGCACAAGGTGCGGCCTGTTTAGGCGTGGCAGTCGCATTAAAAGATCCAAAAGTACGCGGTTTAGCGGTACCATCTGGTATCTCTGCATTATTAGGGATTACTGAACCGGCAATGTTCGGGGTGAACTTACGCTATCGTCAGGCTTTCTTTGCAGCGATGATTGGTTCAGGCTTAGCAAGTGCCTTTATCGCATTCTTCAATGTAAAAGCCATTGCATTAGGCGCAGCAGGTTTCTTAGGTATTCCATCGATCAAACCGGATAGCCTTGCAATGTACAGCATTGGTATGGTGATTTCATTTGTGGTGGCATTCACGCTTTCAGTTATTTTCGTGAAACGTGCACAAGCAAAAGCATAATCGAAATAAAAAAGAAAAAGCACGAGTTTAACCTCGTGCTTTTTTTTTGGAAAAATGCGTCTAAAAACGACCGCACTTTCAGTGAGAATTAGCCTTCTCGACAATTTAACCAAGCTGTTCTCATGCCTTGATTGTTTTTGTAATACACCGAATTATGCTCACGCGCAATCAGATCCACATAGCTTCCATCAATTGGCTCATAAGAGCGATAAATCACTTCAAAGCGATTTCCGCGTGCATTTAAGGTGCGATTTTCCACATGATCAAAAGGCACCGCTTTTCCGCCATCTAATTGAAAATAAATACCAAAATTATCTTTCATGCGGCTTTCTCTTGAAAGCGGGAAGTAAGTGGTTAAATAAGAATTCGAACCTGTTTCTGAATTACGGCAAGAATAGTAATAACGTTTGTAATCTTTCGGATTGTTTAATTCCGCTTGGCTAATATTATTTTTAAGGAATCGGGTCTTAACGGTTTTCTTTGGTTGTTGTGTTGTGGTACAAGCAAACAAACCTACGAATGCAGCCGTGAGTAATGCTATTTTCAATTTATTCATCGATAAAGTTCCGAGAGTAGAGTGAATGAGAAAGGGAATATGATAGCGGAAATTGGGGATTGTGCAAGATATTGAATGTCTATGATTGGTTTTAATTAAAGTACAGTTAGTTTTTTTAGTAAATTTTATTTGTTTTATATTTATAAAATATAAGTAGAATTACACTCTTAATATTTCTATTATGTGACTAGATAATAAATTATTTATATGGAGGATTCAATGCTTAAAAAACTTAAATTACAAGCAGGGACATATCCTAGCTCAGATGAAAACTTAGAAATAGAACTTAGCCCTGTAACTGTTTTTATTGGACCAAACAACAGCGGGAAATCTCAGGCTTTAATTGAAATAGAAGAATGGATAACTAAGGGAAAAACAGAATTATTAAATGTAATTAGCAACTTAGAGTTTGAAAGTTTAACCCGTGAGCAAGTTTATGAAAAAATGTTAGATAGAATAAAAATTGCTCCTTCAAAGAACTTTACTCCTTATAGTAACGATCATTTATGGATTGGAAAGTATGGTGATAATCGAGAGATTTATTTGCCTGATTTAATCAATACTGCGCTATCTCCAAGTAAGGGGAACTTCAAAAATTCACAGTTAGCGGAAGTTTTATCTTATTTTACAACAAGGCTTGATGGATATAATAGATTGAATTTGATTACAGAACAAGTTGCAGATGATTTACAAGAAGAACCTAGAGATACTTTTTCTAAATTATTTAGGGATAAGTCCTTAATTTCTAAAGTAAGGGATATTGTTTATAATGCTTTTCAAAAATATTTAGTAATTGATCCTACTAATTTAGGTTGTCTTAGATTGAGATTATCGGAAAAAGAGCCTAAAGATGAATTGGATAAAAGTCTTAGTGAAGAGGCTAGGTTTTTTCATAAAAATGCAACTTTAATAAATGATGTTAGTGATGGTGTTAAAGCATTTATAGGAATTATAATATCTTTAATTGCTGGAGAGTCTGACTTCATATTAGTTGATGAACCAGAGGCATTCTTACATCCAACACTTTCCTATAAATTAGGTAAAGAAATTACATCAATATTAGATAATGATAAAAGATTGTTTATTGCCACTCATAGTGCTGATTTTTTGATGGGCTGTGTACAAAGTAATGTTGGTATCAATATTGTGAGACTTACTTATGGGAATCAAGGGGCAACAGCGAGAGTTTTAACACAAGATAAGTTAAAACCGTTAATGCAAAATCCATTATTGCGTTCAATAGGTGTTTTTAATGCGCTCTTCTATAATGCAGTTGTAGTAACTGAAGCAGATGCAGATAGAGCTTTTTATCAAGAAATCAATGAACGTTTATTAAAGGAAAAAGATCCAAGAGGGATTGAAGGGTGTTTGTTTCTAAATGCTCAAAATAAGCAAACTGTTTGGGATATTGTGAAGCCATTAAGAGAGTTGGGCATTCCTGCTGTTGGGATTGTTGATATTGATGTTATTAAAGAAGGGGGCGTTAATTGGAATAAAGTTTTAGATGGTATATATATTCCTGAGCGAAATAAAAGTTCCTTCAGAACAAATAGGGAAAATCTAGTAAACGCATTTGATGGAAAAGATTTTAAACGTAGTGGTGGAATTAATTTATTAACAGAAGAAGATCAAGAATTCTGTTCAAATTTCTTTGATAATTTA
The DNA here is from genome assembly GCA_959600045.1 of uncultured Haemophilus sp. Lineage (GTDB taxonomy): Bacteria > Pseudomonadota > Gammaproteobacteria > Enterobacterales > Pasteurellaceae > Haemophilus_D. The sequence goes on along the minus strand of CAUGKJ010000029.1, from coordinate 2,225 downwards.
ATGGAATATGGGAGTTTTGTTGTTCCAATAGGAGAAGTTGAGAATTGGTTAAGTGATCTTGATATTGATAGAAATAAAAACGGTTGGCTAAGAAATATTTTTGAAAAGATGGGAGATGATCCTAGCTCTGAGCACTATATTAGACCAACTCATAATGATGTTTGGGATTTTATAGGAAAAATATCACAATGGATTAATAATCCAAACAGAAAAGGGATTCCAAAATAGTTTTTATCAATACATATGAAAGACCACCTAATTTTAGGTGGTCTTCTTACTTTAATAAGGCATATTTACTTCATTGCCACACCCAACCATTTCATCATCTCTCTCTCATCCCAACCTTTACGTTTGGCATAATCTTGAGCTTGGTCTTCATCAATGCGACCTAAAGTGAAATAGTTGCTTGCAGGGTGGGTGAAGTACCAACCGCAGACGGAAGCTGCCGGCCACATGGCGTAGCTTTCGGTGAGTTTCATACCGATGCGTTGTTCGACTTCCAGTAAATCCCAAATCAAGGCTTTTTCCGTGTGTTCTGGGCAGCTTGGGTAACCCGGTGCAGGGCGGATGCCGACATAGTTTTCATTGATTAAACCTTGATTGTTGAATTCTTCTTGCGTGTAGCCCCAAATGCGGGTGCGTAGCTCAAAGTGTAAGTATTCCGCCATGGCTTCAGCTAAGCGGTCGCCCACGGCTTGTAGCAAGATGGCATTATAGTCATCGCCTGCCGCTTTATAGCCTTCCACTAATTCCATTTCTTCAATACCTGCACAGACGGCGAACATCCCCATCCAGTCTTTTTTGCCGCTTTCGCGATCGGCAATAAAGTCACTTAGGGCAAAGTTAAACGGACTTTTGCTGTTTTTGCCCCGTTCGGTTTGTTGGCGTAAGCCGTAAGCCGTGCCAATGGTTTGCGTGCGTTCTTCATCAGCGAACAGCACCACATCATCGCCCACACGTTCCGCAGGGAAGATGCCTAAAATACCGCTTGGGTTGAGTTTATGGTTTTGCTCTAATTCATCTAATACCACTTGCGCATCGTTCCACACTTTGCGTGCTTCTTCACCGCCTTCTGGATAATCAAAGGCATCAGGGTATCCGCCCATCAAGCCCCAAATGCGGAAAAATGGCGACCAGTCGATAAATTTACGCAACTCGGCAATCGGCACGTTTTTAAATTCTACGATGCCAGTTTGATTTGGTTTTGGTGGCACATAATCTGCCCATTCACCACTAAAGCCATCAAAGCGGTTTGCACGTGCTTCTTCAATGCTCAGTTGCTTACGCAGTGGTTTACGGTTAGAGAAAGATTGCTGAATTTTCTCGTAATCTTTCTTGAATTGTTCCCACAATGCCGCACGGCTTTCAGGGTTCATCAAGGTCGCGCACACTGTTACCGCACGGGAGGCGTTAGAAGTGTAAAATACGCCGTGTTCTTTATATTTTGGATAAAGTTTAATGGCTGTATGTTCTTTAGAGGTGGTTGCACCGCCAATCATCACAGGCAGGTTTAAGCCTAAGCGAGTCATTTCACCTAAGAAGTATTCCATCTCATCTAAAGAAGGGGTAATCAAACCACTTAATGCGATGATATCGGCTTTTTCATCAATAGCAGTTTGAATGATTTTGTCCGCTGGCACCATCACGCCCAAATCAATCACTTCAAAGTTATTACATTGCATTACCACGCTTACGATGTTTTTACCGATATCGTGCACGTCGCCTTTTACGGTTGCAATCACCACTTTACCGTTACTTGAACCTTTTTGTTTGGTTGCATTGATAAACGGCTCTAAATACGCCACGGATTGTTTCATTACGCGCGCAGATTTCACCACTTGTGGGAGGAACATTTTACCGTCACCGAATAAATCGCCGACTACGTCCATGCCTGCCATCAACGGGCCTTCAATCACATCTAATGGACTAGGTAATGTTTGGCGAGCTTCTTCCGTATCTTCCACAATGTAAGTGGTAATCCCTTTCACAAGCGCGTGTTTTAAACGTTCTTCAACCGGCCAAGTACGCCATTCAGCCACAGAATCGGCCGCACTTTCATCGTTGCCTTGATTACGATATTTTTCTGCAATATCGAGTAGTTTTTCGGTGGCATCAGGGCTGCGGTTTAATACCGCATCTTCCACGATTTCACGCAATTCAGGATTGAGATCGTCATAAATCGCAAGTTGCCCTGCATTCACAATACCCATATCCATGCCTTGCTT
>CAUGKJ010000028.1 GCA_959600045.1 uncultured Haemophilus sp. | reverse complement strand
ATAAGATGGTTGCATTATCTTCCAAGCTTACATCTGCAAAGTAACGTAATTTAATCCACCATTGTGGCGCCAAAAACGCGGTTAAAAATGACCGCACTTTATTAGCCTTAGTGATCGATTTCCCTAAATTTTCCATAAAGAGAGCTTTATCAGCCACCACTTGGCTAAAGTCAAAACCTTTTGCGTTCAACTTATCCAAGAATTTTTCAGAGGTAATAACTTGCGAAATGTTGGCTTTTTTCAACGCTTTTTCCATCACTTCTGGGCTTAGCGTGTAGTTTAAATTTACCGGTACTTTGCCCATCACCATTAGGGTCATATTAATAATTGCCCCGATTGATGAACTTGGTAATAACACACCGACATTTTTTTCATTCCCTAAAGCAGCTTTCAAGGTTTTCACAAACATTAGCACTGCAGCAATAAATTTCAGGTTATTCAGTTTAGTGCCTTGTGCATCCACGGCCACTTCTTTGAATAAATTCGATTTTGCTGAATTCAACCAATGATGCATCAACGGTTTACGTTTACTCATGACTTTTTCCCATACTGAGAAAGAAAGTTCGAGTACTTTTTGCTTCATCGCTGTCGCATCAATAAAGCCATGAATTGGTTTACCAAATGCCACTAAAATTTCACGTTTGCCTTGGCGTTTAGTTAAATTCTTATAGAAAGAATCCGCACGAGAGAAGCTGCTGCCCCATAATCCACGTAAATAGAAAGGAACAGTCGTCACATTCTCTAAATCTTTTAATACGTGCTCAAAGCCTTTTTGGAACTCATTGATTTGACCGTTATAACTGATATGACCTTCTGGGAATAAAGCCACCACTTCACCACGCGCTAAATATTCACGAATGGTTTCAATAGATTCTCGGCTTGAACCGCCACCAATTGGGATCACTTTGAAAATGCGGAAGAACCAAGTGAGATACCATTTGTTGTAAATTGGACGATACATCACAAATTTAATCGCACGCGGGCTAGCCGCTTGTAACACCAACCAGTCAATCCAGCTAATATGGTTACCTAATAACAGCACGCCACCACTTTGTGGAAGATTTTTTAACCCATCCACATGAAAACGGTAATTCGCTTTTAACGCAAAGAGCAAGAATAAACGCGTAAATAAATGAGGCACTTTCGACATGGTATATAAACTTGCAGCAAAACATGTAGCAGAAGTCACTAAGAATAAACCTTGAGTCGAAACATTAAGTTGTACAAAAACAATGCTTAATAGCAAAAACACTACCATGAACACGTTTTGTACAAAGTTGTTACCTGCCATGATTTTGCCGCTGATTTTTTCAGGTGCAAAATACTGAATCGTCGCATTCAATGGCACTATAAATAAACCACCAGAGAAACCAAAAACAAAAGAACAAAGTGCTAATACCACCCCACTTTGGGCTAGGGTTAAGAAGAATAACGACGCACAAATACCCAACGCACCAAGCGGAACAATACCTAACTCAATATGCAAACGAGAAGCACGTCCAGCAAGATATGACCCAAACGCAAGCCCTATTCCACTCACCGCTAAAATCGCTTGAATAACAATAGCATTATCTTCATTGAACATCGCTTTATAATGTGCAGGGAATGCTGCCACAATAATTTGTGACACGCCCCAAAACAGGCTTAATCCAATAACGCTCAACCAAATATTTTGATCTGCTTTTAATGTGCGAACGTTATCTTTTAAATACCCTAAAGAAAGGTATTTTCTCATATCAAACTGCCCATCTGTATTTTCAGCTTCTTGCTTAAAGAATGGGATTTTAAAAGCAAAATAGGCTTCTAATGCACTCAGCAATACTAACGCAACACCTATCACCCAAACACTTTGTAATACTTCATTCGGGTCATCTGATGCCACATAATGTGCTTCAAAGAAGAAAGAAAATGCAAAAGAACTAAACAGAATGGCCACAATGGTGAGCGCTTGAATCACACCATTTGCCATACCGATATTCTCAGTGCCCACAATCGATTTAATAATGCTATATTTAGCTGGAGAATAGACCGCACTTTGCGCTGCCAAAATCAATGTCAGTACAAAGGAAATAGCAAACATTCCCGTCATATAACTCAATAAAATCCCCGCACTGATCGCCACTGCCGCTAAACTGCTATAACGAATCACATTGGTGCGAGAAAACTTATCGTTAATAAATGCTGAAGGGGAAAATAAGAAAATAAACGGTAATAAAATCATCGCATTAATTAATGCCGTTAAAACCACCAAACTCTCACCTGAAAAGCTTTTCAGCAATACATTTTGAATGGTAATTTTATGTGCCAAATCTACACTGGCATTAATAAAGGCAATGGCTAAATAAGGCACAAAGCCAGCATATTTTAAGAGTTTCATTTCGCACTCTCCGCTTGATAAAGATTGAAGGTTTTCATATTCAAGAGATAAGGTTTTAACACCAACAATAAATCAAATAAATGTTTTAATTTTTCATCTTTTTGTTCGCTATTAGCTAATGCCGCTAAAGTCACATTTACCTCTTTTTCCGCTAACATTTTTGCTGCAGCCAAATAAGCTTTCACTACATCCATTTCGGCTTCATCACAACGAGCCAAGATCGCCAAAATATCGCGTTCTTTTGCCGTAAAAATGCCTTCACGAGGATTCAATAAGCCTTCCGCTACCATGTCTTCGATTTGTTTAGCGGAAAGATGAAATTCTTCACATAATTGCTCAATAGTGAATACCTCATTTTCTGCCCCCATGATGATATCCAATAATCCAATAAGGCTTTCATAAGGATTATTCCAATCAAAATGAGGATGTGCAAAAAGTGCTTTAATTTGTGAAATCGTCGCATTGAAATTGCTTTGTAGATATTTAATAAAACTAAGCAACTCTACACAATATTCATCATAGAGATGAAAATTCGGTTTATCTTTTACGGGTTCTGGCAACAAACCTTCTTTCACATAGTACAGTACCGTGGATTTTGGTGTCTGACTAAGCTTAACCAAATCATTCATTTTTAACATAAGGATTTCCCTCTAGGTTGATTTGTTGTGTATTGTATCGTATAAAAATAAAAAGTAAATAGTGTTACCCTACGCTTTTTATTGAAATTAATAAAAAAGTTGTTCACCACATCATGAACAACTTTCTTAATCAGCTTTAGCTTTCAACTTTTCGCCATAGATCCTTACTGTAAATGACGCCCACTGGATTTTTCTTCGCCCCCATAATAGTTGGAGAAAGATAAACTGGCGTGGTGTATTGGAAAAGCGGTAAAGCAAGGTTTTCCTGTTGGATCTTCTCACTTAATTTTAAATAAATTTCTGACCGCTCTTTTTCATTTAAGCTTTTCAATGCTTGCTCAAAAAGTTGGTCATATTCCGCATTGACATAGCCATTTTTATTATCGGGACTTTTAGAATAGAACAAGCCTAAGAATGCCATCGGGTGATTAAAGTCCGCACACCAACCAGAACGAATGACTTGGAAATCACCCTTTTGACGTTTAGCCTGTAAGGTTTGCCAATTGACTGGTTGAGCATCTACACGCAACATATCTGATTGCGTTAATTGCCCTACTAAACGTTGCGCGATATTCACATGCAAGGGGACATCATCATAAAGCACATTTAAATGTAGTGGATGTCTTTCATCAATTTTATTTTGAGCCAATAACTGCTCGGCAACAACGGGTTCCCATCTTGAATCCTGCCCATTTAACATGGCTTTCGGTAAAAAATACGAACTCGGAATTGCCGCTGGAATTTCATTATTCACGATATTCGTAACCGAAACCAACGACGCAATCGCCTTACGCATATCTGCCTTAGCAACTTTAGGATCGTTTAAATTAAATTCATAAAAATATCCACAAAGCTGCGGAAAATGCTGGAGCTCTGAGTGGACTTCCGGCACATCAACCACCACATCAAAGTGAGATAATTTAGTGGCGATAAAAGGCAAATATTCTACACGCTCAAAAGCCACATTATTTTTTTGCCAATAATAGGGGTTTTTAGCTAAGTGTATACTTTTCACATTTTCACTTTCGATCATATAAGCCCCGTTTGTCACTGGGTACTCAGGATCGCTATATTGTGGCACGAGGCTAATATGCGCCAACATTTCCGGCAAATACGGTGTTGGTTTATCAAGCTCAATACGTAAAGTGCGGTCATTTTCCGCATAAATTCCTAAGCTCTTAAACGGTTTATTTTTTTCTAAAACGCCTTTCGCATTTTTTAGATTAAGATAAGCCAAATAAGATCTTAATGGACTATTTGATTGGGATAATGCTTGCCAAGAAAGCATGACATCTTGGGCAACTAAAGGATCACCATTTGACCAACGAAGCCCTTCTCGCAAGGTAAAGATCCAGGTTTTGTTGTCTTTCGTTTGCCAACTTTCTGCGATACCCGGCACGATTCTCCCTTCCGGATCATAAGCCGTTAAGCCTTCATACAAATCACGCAATAAGCCCTCTTGTTCTGGATAACGAACAAACCAAGGCTCAAAAGAAGGGGGATCAGTAAACGACCGAGTCAGTAGAGTTCTACTCGGTTTTGATGTATTTTCTTGTTCAATCGACTGACTTTGTTTCGGCTGCTCTTCCGTTGCCGTATTTGTAGATTTAGAACTGTTTAATTTATCACAAGCACTCAATCCAAAAACGACACCGAAAATAACCGCACTTTTAAGCCAAGTAAAGAAAGAATTATCCATTTTCAACGTCTTCTGTTTTAATCCAAAAGAAAAAGAACCAATATTTTACCGCAATTAAAATGGCAATAATCGTTCGACCAACAACGCTTGGGGTAAAGTAAAAGCCAATTAAAAGCATTGTGGTTGAAAACGTTAGAATAGAAATTTTTGCTTTTTTTGTTAATGCACGACGTTCATTAAAGGATTTCAGATACTTTTGATAAAGCTTCGTCCCTAAAAACCATTGCTCTAAACGAGATGAACCTTGCGCAAAAGAATAAAGTGTAAGCAATAAAAAAGGTGTAGTCGGAAGAAACGGAAGAAAAATACCAATCACGCCTAAAACCAAAGAAATACAGCCTAGTACAATATAAATTGCTTTAATTAAAGGATTTTTGGGGAAGAATTTAAGTGCAACAAAACCGGCTATAACCGAAAACGTGATTAAGCCAGAAAACAATAACGCGTCGTTCATCATCATTCCTAAATAAAAGTGATACGCAATTATTACTGATTTTTTAGATTTTTCAACCTTGATATTATAGAATTTGTCGCAATTTACTAAAGACACAGTTAGCAAAAGGAATATTTATGTCTAATCCATTACTTCATATTGAAGGCTTACCTCCATTTTCTCAAATCAAACCAGAACATATTCAACCGGCAATCCAAGAACTCATCGAAGAAAATCGTCAAGCCATTGAACAAGTTTTAAAACAACCGCTCTTTACTTGGGAAAACTTTATTGAACCCCTTTCTGAAGCTGGTGAACACTTAAGCCGAGCTTGGTCACCAATCTCCCATTTAAATTCAGTGAAAAACAGTCCTGAATTACGTGATGCGTACCAAGCCTGCTTACCACTACTCTCTGAATACAGCACTTGGGTAGGCCAACACAAAGGCTTATACAATGCTTATTTAGCCTTAAAAAATAGTCCTGAATTTGCCACTTATTCAGTGGCGCAAAAAAAAGCCATTGAAAATGCACTACGTGATTTTGAGCTTTCAGGTATCGGTTTATCTGAAGAAAAACAAAAACGTTATGGTGAGATTGTTGCTCGCTTATCTGAATTAAGCGCACAATTTAGCAATAATGTATTAGATGCCACTATGGGTTGGGAAAAAGTCATTGAAGATGAAAGCCAATTAGCAGGTCTTCCTGAATCTGCATTACTTGCTGCAAAACAATCTGCTGAAAGCAAAGGCTTAAAAGGCTATCGCTTTACGCTAGAAATCCCAAGTTATTTGCCTATCATGACCTATTGTGAAAATGCAGCATTACGCGAAGAAATGTATCGTGCTTATGCGACTCGCGCTTCTGATCAAGGTCCAAATGCTGGTAAATGGGATAATACGGCGATCATTGAAGAAATCATGACATTACGCGTGGAATTAGCTAAATTGCTAGGTTTCAATACGTACACTGAACGCTCACTTGCCACTAAAATGGCTGAAAATCCACAACAAGTGTTAGATTTCTTAAATAACCTTGCAGATCGTTCAAAAGCACAAGGTGAGAAAGAATTAGCGGAACTCAAAGCTTATTGTGAAAAAGAATTTGGCGTCACTGAACTTGCGCCTTGGGATATCAGTTTCTATTCCGAAAAACAAAAACAACATTTATATGCGATCAATGATGAAGAACTTCGTCCTTATTTCCCTGAAGATCGCGTTATTTCGGGTTTATTTGAATTAATTAAACGTATTTTTAATATTCGTGCAGTTGAACGTTTTGGCGTAGATACTTGGCACAAAGATGTACGTTTCTTTGATTTAATTGATGAAACCGATGAAGTACGCGGCAGTTTCTATCTTGATCTTTATGCACGCGAAAATAAACGTGGCGGCGCATGGATGGATGACTGTATCGGCAGAAAACGTAATACTGACGGTTCAATTCAAAAACCGGTTGCCTATTTAACGTGTAATTTCAATGCACCTATTGGTGATAAACCTGCGTTATTCACCCATGATGAAGTCACCACTCTCTTCCATGAATTTGGTCATGGTATTCACCATATGCTCACCAAAGTGGATGTGCCAGATGTTGCGGGTATCAATGGTGTACCTTGGGATGCGGTAGAGCTTCCAAGTCAATTTATGGAAAACTGGTGTTGGGAAAAAGAAGCGCTTGATTTTATTTCGGGTCACTTTGAAACGCACGAACCATTGCCAGAAGAAAAATTAAATCAACTTCTGAAAGCGAAAAACTATCAAGCGGCAATGTTTGTGTTACGTCAACTTGAATTTGGCTTGTTTGATTTTACCCTTCATCATACTTTTGAACCAGGCAAATCTAATCAAGTACTTGATACCTTAAAAGCAGTGAAAGATAAAGTCGCTGTAATTAAAGGTGTTGAATGGGCAAGAGCACCACATAGCTTTAGCCATATCTTTGCTGGCGGTTATGCCGCAGGTTATTACAGCTATTTATGGGCTGAAGTGCTATCTGCAGATGCCTTCTCTCGCTTTGAAGAAGAAGGGATTTTCAATCCAGTTACTGGTAAATCTTTCTTGGATGAAATTCTCACTCGAGGCGGCTCTGAAGAACCAATGGTATTATTCAAACGTTTCCGTGGACGTGAACCTCAATTAGACGCATTGCTTCGCCATAAAGGCATTGCGAACTAATAACTAAAAAAGAGCGGTCAAATTTTTGACCGTTTTTTATTTTTCTAATATGCAGAAAATAAAAAAGCCCTCGGTAATCCGAAGGCTTTTATTTTTACTATCGTAATAAAAATTAGCGACGTAAACCTAAACGAGCGATAGTGCTTTGATATAAAGCAAGATCAGTACGTTTTAAGTAGTCTAAAAGTTTACGACGACGAGAAACCATACGTAATAAACCACGACGACCATGGTGGTCTTTTTTGTGCTCAGCAAAGTGAGCTTGTAAGTGGTTGATTTGTGCAGTTAATAATGCGATTTGAACTTCAGAAGAACCAGTATCTTTCGCATCGCGACCAAATTCAGCAACGATTGCTGCTTTTTTTTCAGTACTTAGAGACATTTTTTACTCCTAAAAGGTAGTGTTATTAATACATCATTCGCCGATCTCTAACTCAGCGATGACAAGGAGCCTGAATTTTAACGATTGAAGCCAATAAAAGCAAGGAATTATTACGCTGTTCCTCTTAAATGTTTAATCATTTTTAAATCCATTCTTACGAATAATGTCTTGCGCATGCTCGCTCAATAAAAATTGATAAAATCGCTGCGTCAATGCGGCATCATTCAGCATAGCAAGGACATACTCTGCGCGAATATCATATTCCGATGGCAATGCATGACAAAGCATCCCCAAATTTTCTAATCTTGTCTGATAATGCGCATAACCCAACATCATATCCGCATAATCGTTTTTCAAGAGATAATATGAAGCTATTTCACCTGGTGGTATAACAACTTGATTTTCTGTTCCGCCGACCAATTTCAATGCCTTCGATTTTAACCTTTTACCTTGTTCAGGGTAATCTTTTTCAATGAGATCAAAAAGCTGCCAAGTATAATCACCACAAGGATCACAAATTGGCGTTGACGTGGCTAATCGATATTGATCATCAAAAAGTAGCTCAAGGGTATCTCGCTGAAATTCTGGTTTATTTTTTGTTGTCAGCATAAGTTGATTATAAGTGAACACCTGCTGCTGAAAAACTCGGCTCCCTAGTGCCGATACATTTTCTGAATTCGCACTAATAAAAAGATCAGCTAACGCCCCTTCCATTATGCGCGTTTTCAACAACCCAGCGGGCCCCAATATACATTCAATTTCCACTTCATGACATTGCTTGAATGCACGATTCAGCTCCAAT
>CAUGKJ010000027.1 GCA_959600045.1 uncultured Haemophilus sp. | reverse complement strand
ATTATGTTAAATAAAATTTTTATTGAGAATATTATGATAATAGGTTGGGTATCTAGCATCATAAAGAGCGGTCAAAAATCACAACGAATTTTGACCGCTCTTTTTGTTACTTTCACTTACGTATTATTTTTGTTTTTTCAAAAATTCAACGCCAGTGTCTGGGAAGTCTGTGAATACACCGGTTGCGCCAGATTTATTCAATAACGCATCGTACATTTGATTTACGTCAGTGAAGAATTCAGGTAATGCATCTTTACGCACGGTGTATGGGTGTAATTCCACTTTGTATTGTGCGAGTTCTTTCACTAATGGGGTGTATACGATATTGCCTGGTTTAGATTTTTCTTTATCTACTAACATGTACCAGCCTGGACCAACACCATCAGCATATTTTACCACTTCTGCCATTGCGCCTGGTTTGAACATCCAATCGTAATCGTAGTTCACCCATTTGCCTTTCGCATCTTTTTCTTCAGTTTCATGCCAGTCGGTGTATGCTACTAATTGAACAAGTTTTAAATCCATGCCCATTTTTGGTAGCAATTCGTTTTTGATACGTTTTAACTCATTGAAGTCGAAGGTTTGCAAGTAAACCATGTCAGATTTCTTGTCGTAACCGTATTTTTTCAACACTTTAAGGGTTTCAACTGCAATGTCTTTGCCGTTTTGGTGGTGGAACCAAGGTGCTTTGATTTCAGGATAGATACCCACTTTTTTACCTGTGGATTTTTCTAAACCTTGGATAAATTCTAACTCATCTTCAAAAGTATGGATTTTGAAGTGTGATTTCCAAAGTGGGAAACGGCCCGGATATACTGCAACTTGTTTACCGTCTTTAGTTTCAAAGTTTTCAGTCATATTTGAACTTTGAATTTCTTTTAAGGTGAAGTCGATTACATAGTAACGACCATCTTTACGATGACGATTAGGGAATTTTTTCGCCACATCAGTTAAGCCGTCTAAGAAGTGGTCATGGATAACAACTAAACGACCATCTTTTGTCATCGCTAAGTCTTGTTCTAAGTAGTCTGCGTGTTGTGCAAATGCAAGCGCTTTAGATTCAAGCGTATGCTCTGGTAAGTAACCACTTGCACCACGGTGAGCAATGATAATTTTGTCTGATTTCATAGTGTCCACAGAAGAGTGTGCGCTACATCCTGCAAGTACGCCTGCCGCTAATAAAGAAAGCGCTAAAGTTTTGAGTTTCATTGTGTGTTCTCCTTGATTTACTTATTACATCTTGGTTTCATGTCGTAAAAATAGATTTCACTAATTTCACGGTCATATCCTGGATAAAATCCTTTTGGCATCCCTAACACAATTTGTTTGCCTCGGTTTGCATGGACAAGCAGTTGTTTCGTTTTCGGATTCACATTCAAGCCTTCGACTTCGCCGACATCTCGAATGTCATTCAATGTTTTTTCTAAAACAACGCGAGCTTCATTATTTTTATCTGAAATTTCTACACGATAAATATGATCGGGTTCTTTTTCATCCGCCGTACCATCATCAGATGTGACGTAGAGATCACCGTTATAGGCATAAACCCCTTGAATCCATTGTGGAACAGGTTGTAAATGCACTTTACGTTTATATTTACCTGTTGAAAGATCATATTCATATAAATAACGGCCACTTTCTTCACCGACCCAAGATGCCATCCAAACAGAATTGTGAACGGTATCTACGGTGATGCCGGAAACTTCGACTTGACCTGACTCAGGATTAAAATCAACTGATCTTTTTAATGCGAGGGTTTCAGGATCGTGAATCGCAATTTGAATATTTTTACCTACGCCGGCATCAAACCATTCGGAAGAAACATAAAGTTCATTGTTGTAGATATCAATGTCGCCAATGTGATTAGCTTCTTTTTGATAGCCGACAAAAGGATCTTTATTTTCTTTAATCAGTTTTCCATCCATATCGTATTTGGCGAGCGTTTTACTGCCCGATACGTATAAATATTTACCATCAGTGGTAATGCCTTGACGTCCGTTGACTTCGAGTACTTTGTCTAATTTATAAGTATAAGCGGGGAGGGCTGAACGATAGGGGGCTTTACAAGTTTGATTTGCGAATGCTGCATTTGCCATAACTGCCGCGCCTAACATAATGGTTAATTTATTCAATTTCATCACATTATCTCCTTTTAAAGTGCGGTTAAAAATTCAGTTGTTTTTTGTAATAAAAAAGGCGGCAAGCCTTCGCCTGTCGCCTTTAATTTATAGATTATTTACCGTAGGTATCGCCTAATTTAGCTTTATGTTTACCTTCTTCAACCATTACGATGAAGAGTAATAACACCGCTAAGACACCACCACCGATCATGACGTAGAAACCGCCGTCCCAGCCGTAGTGTTGTGCTGCCCAACCGATAACAGCTGATGCTGATACTGTACCGCCTAAGTAACCGAATAAACCGGTGAAACCTGCTGCTGTACCTGCTGCTTTTTTCGGTGCAAGCTCAAGAGCGTGTAAGCCGATTAACATTACAGGACCGTAGATTAAGAAACCGATTAAGGTCATTAAGATGAAGTCAGTTAATTGATATGGGTTTTCATACCAAGCTGAGTAGTTTGCAAGCTCAGCTTCTGGTGTAGCTGGGTTCATCCAGTATGCTACAACTGCTGCTGTAGTTAAGATCATGAAGATGAAACCGGTTAAACCACGTTTACCTTTGAAGACTTTATCTGATACCCAACCACATAATAATGTACCTGGAACTGCTGCTAATTCATAGATTGTGTAAGCCCATGCGGTACCTTTGATGTTGAAGTGTTTTACTTCACTTAAGTAAACCGGAGACCATTTTAATACGCCGTAGCGGATTAAGTATACGAATACGTTAGCAATCGCGATGTACCATAACAATTTGTTTTTCAATACATAAGTTACGAAGATTTCTTTTGTGCTTAAATCGTTTTCGTAAGTTTTTTCGTTATAGTCATCTGGGTAGTCATTACGCCATTTTTCGATTGATGGTAAACCACAAGATTGTGGAGTATCACGCATCACGAAGTAAACTGGAATTGCACAGATCATTGCCGCAATACCTGGATAGTAGAGGGATTGTTGCCAAATATCTTTTGCTTGTGCTTCGACACCATGAGTGCTGAAGAAGACGGCACTTGCTAATAGCACCATTGCACCCGGCATCATACCACCGATGTTGTGCGCGGTATTCCAGATAGATACGATAGTACCGCGTTCTGATTTAGACCACCAGTGTACCATTGTACGACCACATGGAGGCCAACCCATACCTTGGAACCAACCGTTTAAGAAGATCATTACCCACATGATGGCAATGCCTGAAGTTGCCCATGGGAATAAACCCATCATGGTCATACAAAGACCAGAAAGCAATAAACCAAATGGTAAGAATACACGAGGGTTCGAACGGTCAGACATCCCTGCCATTACGAACTTAGATAAACCATAGGCAAGACCGGCAGCTGAGCCGATAACACCTAATTCCGCTTTTGAGTACAAGCCGGCTTGAATTAAACCAGGTTGTGCCAAGTCAAAGTTTGCACGTACAAAATAGTAAGCGGCATAACCAAAGAAGATCCCTGCAAACACTTGCCAACGTAAGCGTTTATACGTGGAATCAATTTTCTCCGCTGGAAGTTCCGCAATGTGCGGAGCGGGTTTAAATGGTCCAAACATAATTTCTCTCCAAAATCATTTTAATTATGAGTCCACCCCCATGATGGGGATAGCGTGCATGATAAAATAAAAATAGAAATTAAAAAGAGAAATAATTCAAAAATGTGATGCATTTCACAAAATATTTTTTAACAAATGAGCGAATTCGAAAATTGTGTGATCTATCTCACAAAACAGCTTTCTTTTTCGCTCAGAATGTTGTGAATTTAACCGCTCTCCCATACAATAGCCATGGAATTTGTAACAGTTTTTACGTTTCTTTTTATTAATATTTTGGCTTTGGGGGTAACAATGGGATTATCGCCTAATATGTATCGTGATGTGGGTGATTTTTCACCTATCTCGACGGATGTGATTATCATTGGTGGCGGTGCGACAGGTGCGGGGATTGCTCGTGACTGTGCATTGCGTGGAATTAACTGTATTTTATTAGAGCGTCGTGATATTGCGACAGGCGCAACAGGCCGTAACCATGGTTTGTTACATAGTGGTGCGCGTTATGCCGTAAACGATCAAGAATCAGCAGAAGAATGTATTAAAGAAAATAAAATTCTGCGCAATATCGCTCGTCACTGTGTGGATGAAACGGAAGGTTTATTTATTACCTTACCTGAAGATTCCCTTGATTATCAAAAAAC
This sequence comes from uncultured Haemophilus sp., assembly GCA_959600045.1. Taxonomy (GTDB): domain Bacteria; phylum Pseudomonadota; class Gammaproteobacteria; order Enterobacterales; family Pasteurellaceae; genus Haemophilus_D. The sequence continues at coordinate 4,207 of CAUGKJ010000027.1, read as the reverse complement.
CTTCATCGAAAGTTGTACCAAATCCGGTATTGAAGCTGTCGCCATTGATCCTAAACTAGCCCAAATTATGGAACCATCAGTCAACCCAGATTTAGTGGGTGCCGTTGTTGTACCAGATGGTTCAATCGACCCTTTCCGCTTAACGGCTTCTAACGTGATGGATGCCACCGAAAATGGTGCGAAAATGTTCACTTATTGCGAAGTGAAAAGCTTAATTCGCGAAGGGGGAAAAGTAATCGGTGTGGATGTTTACGATCACAAAAATCGCGTAAATCGTAAATTCTTTGCGCCATTAGTCGTTAATGCGGGTGGTATTTGGGGACAAGGCATCGCAGAATATGCGGATCTCAAAATCAAAATGTTCCCGGCAAAAGGTGCATTACTTGTCATGGGGCACCGTATCAACAAAATGGTGATTAACCGTTGTCGTAAACCTGCGGATGCGGACATTCTTGTGCCAGGGGATACCATTTGTGTTATTGGTACAACCTCTAGCCGTATTCCTTACGATCAAATCGATAACATGGAAGTCACCCCGGAAGAAGTAGATATCTTATTCCGTGAAGGTGAAAAACTCGCGCCAAGCTTGCGTCATACTCGTGTATTACGTGCTTATGCCGGTGTGCGTCCTTTAGTGGCGTCTGATGATGATCCATCAGGTCGTAACGTAAGTCGCGGTATCGTGTTACTTGACCACGCAGAGCGTGATGGCTTAGACGGCTTTATCACGATCACTGGTGGTAAATTAATGACTTATCGCTTAATGGCTGAATGGGCAACGGATCTGGTTTGTAAAAAACTCAACAAAACAGCACGTTGTACAACCGCTGAGCGTCCATTGCCAGGTTCAACCGAAAGCCGCGCAGAAACCAATCAGAAAGTGATTTCACTTCCAAGTACAATTCGTTATTCAGCCGTGTATCGTCATGGTTCTCGAGCAACTCGTTTATTAGATAAAGAACGTCTCGATCGTTCAATGGTATGCGAATGTGAAGCCGTGACAGCGGGTGAAGTCCGTTATGCCGTTGATGAATTAAATGTGAATAACTTAGTGGATTTACGTCGCCGTACTCGTGTGGGTATGGGGACTTGCCAAGCTGAGCTTTGCGCATGCCGTGCGGCGGGCTTAATGAACCGTTTTGAAGTGGCAACACCTCGTCAATCGACCACACAATTAACCTCTTTCATGGAAGAGCGTTGGCGCGGTATTGAGCCTATTGCATGGGGTGAGGCGATTCGTGAAGCGGAATTTACTTCATGGATGTATGGCAGTGTGTTGGGCTTAAACGATGTTCAACCGCTTGAAACTGACAAACAGCAAGGGACGGATAACAATGAATTTTGATGTAGTGATTATTGGTGGCGGCCTTGCAGGTTTAACTTGCGGCATCGCCCTACAAGAACAAGGCAAACGTTGTGTCATTATCAATAATGGCCAAGCAGCGATTGATTTTGCATCCGGCTCATTAGATTTATTAAGCCGTTTACCAAATGGTGCGTTTGTTAAAAATATTTCTGAAAATTTGACCGCACTTGCCGCTCAATTACCACAACACCCTTATAGCATTATGGGTGCTGAACGCGTATTAGCGAAAGCGCAAGATTTCGAAAAATTAGCGGAATCATTGAATTTAGATTTAATTGGCTCAAGTGCAGAAAATCATCTTCGTGTAACGGGTTTAGGTAGCTTACGCGGTGCATGGCTTTCACCAAATAGCGTGCCAACTGTGCAAGGTGAAACACCATTTCCGTATAAAAAAATTGCGGTTTTAGGTATTGAAGGCTATCACGATTTCCAACCAGAATTGTTGGCTGATAACCTCACGCTGAATCCACAGTTTGCGCATTGTGAAGTGAAAACCGGCTTTTTAAATATCCCAGAATTAGATCAGTTACGCGCAAACTCTCGTGAGTTCCGCAGTGTGAACATTGCACAAGTTTTAGAATATAAACTGAAATTTGATGATCTTGTGGCCGAAATGAAAGACGCCGCGAAAGGCACCGAAGCGATTTTCTTACCAGCTTGTTTCGGCTTAGAAAATCAAGAGTTTATGGAGTCACTTCGTAAAGCAACTGGCTTACCATTATTTGAATTACCAACCTTGCCACCTTCTTTATTAGGTATGCGTCAACGTATTCAATTACGCCATCGTTTTGAGAAATTAGGCGGACTCATGATGAATGGTGATAGCGCATTAAAAGCACATTTTCATGGTAACAAAGTTCGCGCCATTCAAACTCGCTTGCACGAAGAGGAAGAAATCACGGCAGAGCATTTCGTATTAGCGTCAGGCAGCTTCTTCAGTAAAGGTTTAGTCTCTGAATTCGATAAAATCTACGAACCCGTATTCCATTCTGACATCATCGGTGTGGAAGGCTTTAACGATACGGATCGTTTTACTTGGACTGATCACCGTTTCTCAAATCCACAGCCATACCAATCTGCAGGTGTAGCGATTAATGCGCAGTGCCAAGTGCAAAAGAGCGGTCAATTTTTAACGAATTTGTATGCAGTGGGTAATGTGATTGGTGGTTTCAATGCATTGGAACTTGGTTGTGGTTCTGGCGTGGCCGTGGTAACAGCACTTGCTGTTGCTGATGAAATTCTTCACAACACACATTAAGGAGGCGTTATGAACATTCAACAATTAATTGAAAATGCAAAACAATCCCTTAATGCACCACAACATCATCATGCCTTTGATGAAAGCTTTGAGAGCTGCATTAAATGTACGGCTTGTACGGCAGTATGTCCGGTTTCTCGTCAAAATCCAAATTATCCTGGTCCGAAACAATCGGGCCCAGATGGTGAGCGTTTACGCTTAAAATCAGCTGAGCTTTATGATGAAGCATTGAAATACTGTACTAACTGTAAACGTTGTGAAATTGCGTGTCCGTCAGATGTAAAAATTGGTGACATTATCGTTCGCGCAAGAAACAAATACCTTGCTCAACAACACAAACCGGCCGTGCAAAAATTACGTGATGCGATTTTAAGTAACACCGATATTATGGGGTCACTTAACACGCCACTAGCCCCAATTGTGAACACAATCACGGGTTTGAAAGCGACAAAATTTGTGTTGGAAAAAGCGCTAAAAATCAGCCGTCATCGTACGTTACCAAAATATTCTTTCGGTACGTTCCGCAGCTGGTATATGAAAAAAATGGTGGAAAGCCAACAAAAATTCGAACGCAAAGTAGCGTATTATCACGGTTGTTATGTGAACTACAATAATCCACAATTGGGTAAAGAATTTATTCAAGTGTTCAATGCCATGGATATTGGCGTGGTGTTATTGGAAAAAGAAAAATGCTGTGGCTTGCCATTAAGTGTGAACCAATTCCCAGAACGAGCGAAAAAAATCGCACAATTTAACACCGATTACATCAGCAAAATGGTGGATGAAAATGGCTTGGATGTGATCAGTGAAGCATCGAGTTGTGCCTTAAATTTACGTGATGAATATCATCATATTTTAGGTATCGACAATGCGAAGGTTCGTCCGCATATTCACATGGTGACACCATTCTTATATCAACTCTTTAAAGAAGGTAAAACCTTACCGCTTAAACCATTGAAATTGCGAGTGGCTTATCACACTGCATGCCACGTGGATAAAGCAGGTTGGGCGCCATACACCTTGGAAGTGTTAAAACAAATTCCAGGGTTAGAAGTGGTGATGCTACCATCACAATGTTGTGGTATCGCAGGAACATACGGTTTCAAAGAAGAAAACTACGAGGTTTCCCAATCTATCGGTAAGAACTTATTCGATAACATCAATGCAGGCGGATTTGATTACGTGATCTCTGAATGCCAAACTTGTAAATGGCAGATAGATATGTCATCTAACGTGACTTGTATCCATCCATTGACGTTATTGTGTATGTCGATGAATCAAGCTTAGTGAAAAGAGCGGAAACTGATAAAAAAGTGACCGCTCTTTTTGTTATTCAATCCAATATGGAGAATCAATTATGCAAAAAATCTTCAAGGTTTCTTTACTTGCTGTGCTTTTCTCTCTTGCAGTAAACAGCTTTGCCAGCACGGCAGAAGTGAAAGTGCTTGAGCCTCAATTAAATTATCAACAACTTCTTACTCAAAGACAGGTTGTGGATGAGTTGCTTGAACAAGCGGTGAAAATCCAAAACTCGCCCGCTCGTGTTTCAAATGCAGGTTTTACCGCGAAACTTCCTTCCAATA
>CAUGKJ010000026.1 GCA_959600045.1 uncultured Haemophilus sp. | reverse complement strand
TTCATGGTGTCTTTATCGCCCATGGCTGGGAGTAAATCCATTAATAAGGAACCACCACCACTTACGTAAGCAGCAATTAAGGCATATAAGAAGACAATTAAAACAGCGGTGGAAATAATTCGCCCTGCTTTACCAAAATATTGTGCAGCAAGTGTACCGATCCCAGCATCGCTGTCAGCGGTTTGATACAGTTCCACGAATAAAAGTGCGGTGAAAGTAAGAACTGCCCACAAGCCAAGTAATAAGAAAACAGTCGCCGTTAAGCCAATCCCTGCAGAGGTGAGTGGCATTGCCAACATCCCCGCCCCAATCATGGTTCCTGCAACAAGTAAGGTACTTCCCACGGTCTTGTTCATTTTATCTTCCCTAGGTTGTAATAATAAATTTACGATAATTGTATTTTAATCTTTACAGTGTGTAAAGTAGGGAAAACAAAATTCTTCTACAAAATGTACGGTAGAAATGACCGCACTTTCCCGATAAAATAGCCGGCAAATCAATTAAGACAAGAGACAATAGTAGGAGAGCGCTTATGATTTATAGTATGACAGCCTTTGCACGCCTTGAAATCAAGAAGGATTGGGGCGATGCAGTTTGGGAAATTCGTTCGGTTAACCAACGTTATTTGGAAAACTTTTTCCGCTTACCAGAGCAATTCCGTGGCTTGGAAAACGCTTTGCGTGAGAAACTTCGTCAAAATCTTACCCGCGGTAAAATTGAATGTTCATTGCGTATTGATAGCAAAAAACAAGCGGCGGCTGAGCTCAATTTAAATAAAGAATTAGCGAATCAAGTTATCCAATCTTTACAATGGATTAAGTCGCAAGCTGGCGAGGGTGAAATCAATTTAACGGATGTATTGCGTTATCCCGGCGTGGTGGAAGCAGCTGAGCAAGATTTAGATGCCATCAGTCAAGATTTGTTGACAGCTTTTGATGAATTGTTGGTGGAATTTATTGCAATGCGTGGACGTGAAGGCGAAAAATTGCAAGCCATTATTCAACAACGTCTTGATGGTATTACGGTAGAAGCTGAAAAAGTGCGGTCACAAATGCCGGCGGTTTTACAATGGCAGCGTGAGCGTTTATTGCAACGTTTTGAAGAAGCGAAGATTCAACTTGATCCACAACGAGTCGAACAAGAAATGATTTTACTGGCGCAACGTGTGGACGTGGCGGAAGAATTAGATCGTCTGCAAATGCACGTGAAAGAAACTAATAATATCTTGAAAAAAGGTGGGGCAGTGGGGCGTAAACTAGACTTTATGATGCAAGAGCTCAATCGTGAATCTAACACGTTGGCATCTAAATCCATTAATGCCGATATCACCGCTTCTGCTGTGGAGTTGAAAGTATTAATCGAACAAATGCGTGAGCAAATTCAAAACCTTGAATAGGAAAAATCATGGCAACATTTATTTCATTAAACCACTATGATTTGGTGGAAGTGGCGGGTGTGGATGCGGAGAAATATCTGCAAGGCCAATTAACTTGTGATGTGGTGCATTTAGCAGCTGGCGCTTCAACGCTTACAGCGCATTGCGATCCTAAAGGTAAAATGAACTCCTTATTCCGCTTAATTAAGCTTTCAGCAGAGCAGTTTTTGATTTTAATGCCGAAAGCTTTATTAGCTCCACTCGATCATTTAAAAAAATATGCGGTGTTTTCAAAAGTGACCTTTCAAGTATTGGATTGGCAAATTGTCGGCTTGATTGGTGAAAAGTGCGGTCGAATTTACGCGCAGATTCAATTAGATATTAATGAAAACCGTGCAATTTTGATCAATCCAACACCGTTAGATGTCACTTTTAATGGCGATGAAAAACAATGGCTTTGTGCGGATATTCAAGCGGGCTTACCAAGCTTGAGCGCGGAAACACAAAATGAATTTATCCCGCAGGCATTAAATCTACAAGCGATTGAACAAGCGATTTCTTTTACGAAAGGCTGTTATATCGGGCAAGAAACTGTCGCACGAGCCAAATATCGTGGCGCCAATAAACGTGCGATGTATGTGCTTTCAGGGGAAACCACGGTGACACCGAAAATAGGTAGCGAAATAGAAATGCAGTTAGAAACAGCTTGGCGTAAAACGGGGACGATCGTAAGTGCGGTCAATTTTGACGGCATTTTATGGTTACAAGTGGTGATGAATAACGATTTAGAAGAAGGGACGCATTTCCGTTTACCTGAAGATGGAACCGTTCTAAAAATTGAACCGTTACCTTATTCCATCAATAGCTAAAAAACGATTTAGTTATTGATGCTTTATAAGCATCATTATGATGAGAAGAGGGAACCGCAATGTTCTCTCTTTTTTTATTTTTTTAAAATCCGCTATAATTCTGAAAAACTCACGAATTGAACACTATGACTTATTATCTTGGCATTATGTCCGGCACCAGCCTTGATGGGGTGGATATAGCCCTTACGGACATCCAATCTAATCAAACCAAATTAATTGCAGCAGATTTTACACCGATGCCGGCAAATTTACGCGAAAAAGTGACCGCACTTATTCAATCGGGCGAAACGTCGTTACAAGCATTGGGGGAGCTCGATCATCAATTTGGTTTACTTTATGCCGATTGCGTAAATGATTTTTTACGTAAACACCAGTTAAAACCAGAACAGATCGAAGCCATGGCCAAACAGTGTGGCATTCCCCAAAAGGTCAATTTCCGTTTACCATGCAAATCGGTGATATGAATTTATTAGCCGCTAAAACAGGCATTACGGTTGTTGGTGATTTGCGACGTAAAGATATGGCGTTTGGTGGACAAGGGGCGCCTTTAGTACCCGCTTTTCATCAAGCGGTCTTTTTTGATCCTCACTGGGCAACCGTGGTGCTGAATATTGGCGGTATTAGTAATGTATCGTTATTGATACCCGAACAGCCTGTCATTGGCTTTGATACGGGAACGGGTAATACCTTGCTCGACCAATGGATCGAAAAACATCAAGGCAAAGCTTACGACAAAAATGGTGAGTGGGCGGTTTCAGGTCAAGTGAATCCAGATTTGTTAGCGGCATTATTAGATGAAGATTTCTTTCAGCTTCCACCACCGAAAAGCACAGGGCGTGAATTATTTAATTTAGCTTGGCTAGAGAATAAAATTCAAAAAATAGCAGCCGAAATGACCACATTTTTACCACAAGATGTGCAAGCCACTTTGGCAGAATTTACCGTGCAAAGCATTGTTTTAGCCCTTAATAATATTCAGACGACATTACCATGCAGATTACTTGTTTGTGGCGGAGGTGCTAAAAATCAGGCGATCATGAATGGTTTAAAACAGGCATTACCAAATTGGCGTATTCAACTGACGACTGAATTAGAACTTGATATCGATTATGTGGAAGCGGCAGCTTTTGCTTGGTTGGCTTATCGTCGTATGCATAATTTGCCGGCTAATTTGCCGAGTGTGACGGGCGCCACAAGTGCGGTCAGTTTAGGGGCGATTTTTCCAAAGGAATAAACCATGGCAGAGAATTTATTACAAACCCTTTCAACTTTAATTACTGAACAACAGAATCCCAATTCCATGCATGTGGATAGCTTGTCTGCATTGGAAATTGTGCAGTTAATGAATCAGGAAGATAAACAAGTACCTTTGGCAATTGAAAAATGTTTACCTCAAATTGCCCAAGCGGTCGAATGTATTGTTGCTGCATTTCAACAAGGTGGTCGATTAGTCTATATTGGCGCCGGAACCAGTGGTCGATTAGGGGTATTAGATGCATCTGAATGCCCGCCAACTTTTGGTGTATCGCCTGAAATGGTAAAAGGTATTATTGCAGGTGGCGAGCGGGCATTACGTCATCCAATTGAAGGTGCCGAAGACAGCAAAACGCAAGCAGTGGTTGATTTACAAACCATTCAATTATCCTCAAAAGATGTGTTGGTGGGTATTGCTGCGAGTGGCCGAACACCTTATGTAATCGGTGCATTGGGATATGCGAAAAGTTTAGGTTCAGTGACCGTTTCGATTGCAAGTAATCCGAATTCAGCGATGGCAAATATTGTGGATATTGCCATTGATACGGTAGTGGGACCAGAAGTGCTAACCGGATCGAGCCGCTTAAAATCAGGTACAGCACAAAAATTAGTACTGAATATGCTCACTACGGCTTCCATGATCTTAATGGGTAAATGCTATCAAAACTTAATGGTGGATGTTCAGGCAAGCAATGAAAAGCTTAAAGCTCGTGCCATTCGTATCGTCATGCAAGCCACGGATTGTGATAAAGCATTCGCAGAAGAGACTTTAAAGCAGGCTGATCAAAATGCGAAATTAGCGATTATGATGATTCTGAGTGGATTAGATCGTGCGCAAGCAGAGGCTTTATTAGAAAAACATCAGGGCAAGTTACAACTTGCATTGAAATAAGCAAAAATAAAACGCTAGGCATCAAACCTAGCGTTTTTTATTATTTAATAGTTTGCTCAATTAGCAATCTTGTTTGCCGTAAGCATCTTGACGAAGGATTTGACGAACACCTTCATCAAATTGTGCTAAAACTTGATCCGCGTCTTTTGGATCTTTACCGCGAGCATCAAGATAGAACTTGATTTTCGGTTCAGTACCAGATGGACGAACGATTAAGCGGCTACCGTTTTCTAATACGAATACAAGGATGTCGCTTTGGCGATCAGTTTTAGTGTGGTCGATGAATTGTGCCACTTTAACACCACCTACTTCAGCTGGAGGCGAGTTACGAAGTGCGGCCATTAATTTACCAATTTCAGATAAATCGCTTACACGGATAGAAATTTGGCCACTTACATAAGCACCGAATTCTTGTGTGAAGTCATTAGCATAATCCGCTAAGGTTTTGCCTTGTGCTTTTAAGTGACGCACTAAATCTAAGAATACGATCGCCGCTGAAATACCGTCTTTATCACGTACTTTATCTGGGTCTACTAAGTAACCAAGCGCTTCTTCGAAACCGAATAATAAGCCTTGAACTTTACCGATGTATTTGAAACCGGTTAAGGTTTCTTCTGATTGGAAACCGTATTTTTTTGCAATTTCAGCAAGCGCTGGAGAGGACACTAAAGAACACGCTAATACGCCTTTCTCACCTTTTGCATGATATTGTTTTGCTAAATACCAACCTAAGAAGCAACCTACTACGTTACCGTGTAAAGGTTTCCAGTTACCTTGTGCATCTGGAACAGCCACTGCTAAGCGGTCTGCATCTGGGTCATTGGCAATAATGAATTCAGCATTGTTTTCTTTTGCCACTTTAATCGCTAAATCTAATGCACCTTTTTCTTCCGGGTTAGGGAAGTTTACCGTTGGGAATGTGCCATCTGGCCATACTTGTTCTGCCACGATATGAGGTTGTGGAAGACCTGCTTTTGTTAAGGTTTTGCTTAATACTTCATAGCCTACACCGTGCATTGCGGTATAAACGTAGTTAATATCTGATTTAGGCTCTTTAGCAAGAGAAGCGGTTTTTTCGATATAAGCATTAACCACTTCATCATCTAACACCACATAATCTTGGCTACGAGGTAAATCTTTTACATTGCCTGCTGCTACTTTATCGATTAATGCGGCAATATCTTTGTCAGCAGGAGAAACGATTTGGCCACCGCCGTTCGCTTTACCTAAGTAAACTTTATAACCGTTATCTTCTGGTGGGTTGTGACTCGCCGTCACCATGACACCAGCAGTGGTATCAAAATATTGGATTGCGTAAGCTAATACTGGCGTTGGTAATTTACGTGGAAGTAAATAAGCTTTCACGCCTGCGCCCGCCATAATTTCAGCGGTATCACGTGCGAAAACATCAGAGTTTTTACGACCATCGTAACCAATCACGATAGATGGCTGTTTGTCGTAATCTTTTAAATAATCCGCTAAACCACCGGCAGCTTGCGCCACTAAAACACGGTTCATCCCCATAGGGCCTGCTTGTAATGGTCCGCGAAGCCCAGCAGTACCAAATTGTAAACGGCCGCTAAAGCGAGCTTGTAATTCAGATTTTGCTTTTTCATCACCATTTTTCGCCGCCGTTAAAAGTGCGGTTAATTCTGCGTGAGTTTCTGCATCAGGATCTTGGTTTAACCAGTTTTGTGCAATATCAAAAAGCGTTGTCATGATGTTTTCTCCTTGTAAAAACTAATTCTTGTTAGACTAGCTGAAAATGACTTTAATTTAAATGACTATTTTGCTTTTTTACTGAAAATTTAAGCTTTTTTTGATCGCAACCGTTTTCTCAGATATAAAAACGGCGTAAAAATATTTACGCCGTGAGTGAGATATAAATTTATATAAAATAATAAAAATTAGAGAAGAAGGGCTGAACCCCATTTAATAATATCAAAGAAGAATTTGTTTTGATTGGTGGCAATACCATCACCCGTTTTCTTCAATGTACCATCATCATTTTTCGTTTCATCTACCATGCCATTTACATATTGGCCTTTCACGACATCTAAGTCTTCTTTTGCTTGGGTGCGTAAAATTTGGCAAGCTTTTGGCTCTAATGCATCTACGTCACCAATTTCTGCGCGGAACTTCTTAAATTGATAGGTCGCGTAATTCATCGATTTTTCATCTTTTTGAATCATTTTTACATAGTCTTCACCGATGATTTTTTCTAACGGATAGAAAAAGACATATTGGGAATGAATATAGCTATCTTCTTTGGCAAAATGTTGTTGCTGAATGCGAGTTAAATTCGGATAGATACATTGTTCAGCTTGTTTACTTGCGATAGCCCATGTTTTTGCATTGGCATCAGATAGAAGATAATCTGCTTGTGCGAATTCAGCAGGAATAGTTGATTGTGATGAACCGAATAAACTACAAGCATTCAATAGCATAATGCTGCTTAAAAAAATAATTTTTTTCACTTAAATTTCCTTACTAAAGTTGGAATGGCGGAATTTTAACAACAACGACATAATTGTAAAGTCTTCAATAATTGATTTTCTTTCCCGAACTAAAAAACTTCCGCTATAATGACCGCACTTTTTACACTTATAAAGGAAAGAACAATGCAAAATCCAAAAGATGATGTTTTATATGCACCAGTTGAGTGGGTTGACCATAGCGAAGGTTATACTGATATCCGTTTCCACAAATCGACTGATGGTATTGCAAAAATCACCATTAACCGTCCAGAAGTACGTAACGCATTTCGTCCACAAACAGTCAAAGAAATGATCCATGCGTTTTCTAACGCGCGTTTCGATGAAAAAATTGGCGTGATTGTGTTAACCGGTGAAGGCGAAAAAGCATTCTGTTCTGGTGGTGACCAAAAAATTCGTGGTGACTACGGCGGTTACAAAGATGAAAGCGGTGTACATCACTTAAATGTATTGGATTTCCAACGTGATATTCGTACTTGTCCAAAACCAGTGGTGGCAATGGTCGCAGGTTATGCGATTGGTGGTGGTCACGTACTTCATATGTTATGTGATTTAACGATTGCGGCAGACAATGCGATTTTCGGTCAAACTGGTCCTAAAGTAGGTTCATTTGATGGTGGTTGGGGCGCAAGCTATATGGCGCGTTTAGTCGGTCAGAAAAAAGCCCGTGAAATTTGGTTCTTATGCCGTCAATATAATGCGCAAGAAGCATTAGATATGGGCTTAGTGAATACCGTAGTACCTTATGCAGATTTAGAAAAAGAAACTGTGCGTTGGTGCCGTGAAATGTTACGTAACAGCCCAATTGCATTACGTTGTTTAAAAGCCGCATTAAATGCAGACTGTGATGGTCAATCAGGTTTACAAGAGCTCGCAGGTAATGCAACCATGTTGTTCTATATGACTGAAGAAGGTCAAGAAGGTCGTAATGCGTTTAACGAAAAACGCGCACCAGACTTCAGCAAATTCAGACGTAATCCTTAATTTGAACATAAAAGTGCGGTTAAAAATCAGTGTGTTTTTAACCGCACTTTTGTCATCAAGGAGAATAAGATGGAAACCAAATCATTTAATCTTTATCGTTATTCTATTCCCGTCGACAGCCAATTAATTTTACGTGGACGTTTTTTAAAACGCCGTGAAGGCTTGATTGTGCGTGTCGCTTGCAGTCGTGATGGATGGGGAGAAATTGCACCTTTACCTGGTTTTAGTGAAGAAACCATCGAACAAGCGCAAGAGCAAGCCATTGAATGGTTGACGAATTGGTGTCATGCAAGCTGCGAAGCGCCAAGAGTCCCACTTGACGGTTGTTATCCTTCTGTTGCTTTCGGTATTAGCACCGCGATGGATGAGATGAAACGTTATTTAAATGAGGAAGGTAACTATCATACTGCACCGTTGTGCTATGGCGATCCTGATGAGTTATATGCAGAACTGAATCAAATGCCAGGTGACAAAGTGGCTAAAATTAAGGTCGGTATGTATGAAGCGAATCGTGATGGTTTGATTACGGATATGTTTCTTGAAGCTATTCCTGATTTGCAATTACGTCTAGATGCGAATCGTCAATGGACCTTGGAAAAAGCATTAAAATTTGCGGAGAAAGTAAAACTAGAACACCGTTCTCGTATTCAATTTTTGGAAGAACCTTGTAAAACCCGTGAAGAAAGCCGCCAGTTTGCCGCTCAAACAGACATTAATATTGCTTGGGATGAAAGTGTGCGAGAGCCTGACTTCCTTCTAGAAAAAGAACCGCACTTAAGCGCCATTGTGATTAAACCAACATTGATTGGCTCGCTGCAAGATTGTCAAAAGCTGATTGCACAAGCGCATAGCTTAGGCATAAAAGCGGTGATCAGCTCGAGTATTGAAAGTAGCCTTGGATTGACGCAACTCGCTCGTATTGCAGTGCAATATACCCCCAGTGTGACACC
>CAUGKJ010000025.1 GCA_959600045.1 uncultured Haemophilus sp. | reverse complement strand
ACTTGATTCACACTTGAAAGCTGTGAACCAATCTTAAATTGTTTCACGCCAAACAAAATCACGACCATGGCACCGATACAAAGCAGCACGATGAGCCCAAACATCAGTGATTTTTGAAGTTTTTCTTTAATTAATTGCACGTTGTTTTTCCATTTTTTCGCCAAGATCGGCTAGAATAGATGAGTATTCACAATTTACAGGATTTTCTATGCAAATTCAAAACCTTGCAAGCATTACCCAAAAATATCCCCAATTTCCCACCGCACTTTCGTTTGATTTGCCTCATCCCGATGAAACTCATGCGTTTATTTTATACGGCACAACGCTGAATTTAGCCAAATTACTCGAATTCCAACAAAAGTGCGGTCAATCTTTCCTGTGTTTTGATGCATGGAACGTTGAAAAAAATACCGTTGTCCTTTTAAAAGGCAAATGGCTAACCGATTTTATTCCCCATGCTCACGACCTGCAATTAGACATCGCCAAACTGGATTTTGATGCAAAATTATCAGAAAAAGGTTTATTGGTAATGGATATGGATTCTACGGCGATTCAAATTGAATGCATTGATGAAATCGCCAAACTGGCTGGCACGGGTGAATTAGTTTCTGCCATTACTGAAAGCGCTATGCGTGGCGAGCTCGATTTTGAACAAAGTTTGCGTCGTCGTGTGGGTACGCTTAAAGGCGCACCAGAAAGCATTTTGCAACAAGTACGTGAAAAATTGCCTTTAATGCCAGGCTTAATTGAAACCATTAAGACATTACAACAACATGGTTGGAAAACCGCTATTGCTTCTGGTGGTTTTACCTATTTCGCCGATTACTTAAAAAGTTTATTAAACCTCGATTTTGCGGCGTCTAATCAATTTGAAATTATTGATGGCAAGCTGACTGGTAATGTAAAAGGTAGCGTAGTCGATGCACAATACAAAGCGAATACCTTGCAAAAACTCGCTGAAGAATACAACATTCCACGCAAAAACACTCTCGCTATTGGTGATGGCGCTAATGATTTGGCGATGATGAAGGTCGCAGGATTAGGCGTAGCATTTCATGCCAAACCGAAGGTGCAACAACAAGCACAAATTGTGGTAAACTTTGCTGACTTAACCGCACTTTTATGTCTTTTAAGTGCAAATGATCGAATTTAATTCATTTTGGGAGAAAACTTATGCCATCTTTTGATATCGTATCTGAAATTACTATGCACGAAGTGCGTAATGCGGTTGAAAATGCAAACCGCGTATTAAGTACACGTTATGATTTCCGTGGCGTGGAAGCCGTCATTGAATTAAATGAAAAAAGCGAAACGGTGAAAGTGACCACCGAATCTGATTTCCAATTAGAACAATTAATTGAAATCTTGATTGGTGCGTTTGTAAAACGTGGCATTGAGCATAGCTCATTGGATATTCCAACAGAAAGTGAACATCACGGTAAACTTTACACCAAAGAAATCAAATTAAAACAAGGGATTGAAACAGAGATGGCGAAGAAAATCACTAAATTAGTGAAAGATTCAAAAATCAAAGTTCAAACCCAAATTCAAGGTGAACAAGTACGAGTAACCGGCAAATCGCGTGATGATTTACAAGCCGTTATTCAATTAGTGAAAGGCGCTGAATTAGGCCAACCATTCCAATTTAATAACTTCAGAGATTAATTTAATGAAAAAATATCTGTGGGTATTTTTGGCTGCAGTTCCAGCATGTTCGCTCGCAAATGAAAATGCCATGAAGCTCGGTGAGAGCGTCATTGATGTTGTAAAATGTGAAAGCACCAAAGGGGAAAAACTTTGGGTCGCGCTAAATAATCTAAAAACATTTACTTACATGAAAAATGATGCGAATGTGGTTTCTCAAACAATCGATAAGGCATACTTTCAATCTTATGCGACAGAAGCGACGCTTTTTCTTCCACCAACAGAAAATAATCAGTTGTGGACGATAATAAAAGAGAACGCAGCAGATAAGACGGGCATCAATCAAGTTACTATCGATTTGCGTGATGAGAAAGGTAAGCTAATTTCTCATGCTGCTTGCAAACGAAATGACGAGACTTTTTCATTATTAATGGAATCGAGTTTCGATATAAAAGAGCCTACAGATAAAATCCTTGAATTAATGGATCCACCTACACCATAAAAACGAAAGAGCGGTCAAAAAACACAACATTTTTTTACCGCTCTTTTTATTTGCGTTAATTAAGCTAATCTCGCTTTTGCTTCTGCAATCGCTTCTGCCACTCGAAGTGGTGAAACCCCACCTTTCGCACAACGTTTATCTAAACAAGATTGTAGCGAAAGAATGTCATATACATCATCCCCTACTACATCGCTGAATTGACGGAATTCTGGAATGGTTAAGTCTTCCAACGCTTTACCTTTTTCAATCGCATAAACCACGGTTTCTCCGACGATATGGTGAGAATCACGGAATGGTACACCTTTTGCCACAAGGTAATCCGCTAACTCTGTTGCATTTGAATAGCCTTTTAAAGCGGCTTCACGTGTACGATCGGTATTCACTTTTAATTCATCTAGTACAAAAGTCGCCATATCTACGCAATCTTGCCAGGTATCTAACGCATCAAAGATCCCTTCTTTGTCTTCTTGCATATCTTTGTTATACGCTAACGGCAAACCTTTTAAAGTCATCAACATACCGGTTAATGCGCCCATTACACGGCCCGCTTTACCACGAATCAATTCACAAGCGTCTGGATTTTTCTTTTGTGGCATTAAAGACGAACCTGAAGTCACACGATCTGACAACTCCACAAAATTCGCTTCACCACTATTAAAAATAATCATATCTTCTGCAAAGCGAGAAAGGTGCGCCATACTTAAAGACGCCGTTGAAAGCAATTCTACAATATGGTCACGATCAGAGACGCTATCCAAACTATTACGCGTCGCAAAAGCAAAACCTAAATCTGAGGCTAATTGTTCACGATCGACTGCATAGGCTGTTCCCGCAAGTGCACCACTACCTAATGGGCAGCTATTCATGCGTTTATAAGCATCAGCAAGACGTGAATAATCACGCTCAAACATTTCCACATAAGCCATACACCAATGGGCAAAAGTGATTGGTTGAGCACGTTGTAAATGAGTATAACCCGGCATTACCGCATCTTGCGTATTTTCTGCCGTTTGCACCAAATGGCGTTGAAGATTACGAACAGACTCTTGTAACTCGATTACACGCTGTTTGCACCACATTTTGATATCGAGTGCAACTTGGTCATTACGGCTACGGCCTGTGTGTAATTTTTTACCTAAATTACCCACTTTATCGATAAGCTTACTTTCCACCCAACTATGAATGTCTTCTGCATCATCCTGCAAAATCGCTTGTGGATTTGACCGCACTTCAACTAATAATTCATTTAAGGCAACTTCTAGCTGTTGTTGCTCTTCAATACTTAATACACCAACATTGACTAAAGCTTTAGACCAGCCAATGGAGCCTTCAATATCTTGCTCTGCCAAGCGATAATCAAAACGCAGGCTATCATTAAAATCTTTAAAACGTTTATCTGCCGCTTGTGTAAAACGACCACCCCAGAGAGCCATAGGTTATCCTTCTTTTAACATTAAAATTGATTAATTATTCAATTATCACGCATAATTAATCAATATGCAATAATAATCTCTCTACAATCTGCTATTTTACCCTGTTTTTTCTAACAAAAACTAGACAGTATTAGATTTTAGTGGTAATTTACGCACCATTCTTAAGGGCATTGCCCACCATTCAAACAATTCAGTATTATCAACTCTTATTCGTTCCAACATTATTAATTATGCATCTTACAGAACTTAAAAATACGCCTGTTTCTGATCTTGTGAAACTTGGCGAAGAACAAATGGGTTTGGAAAATCTTGCCCGTTTACGTAAACAAGATATTGTTTTTGCTATTTTGAAACAACATGCAAAGAGCGGTGAAGATATTTTTGGCGGCGGCGTGTTGGAGATTTTACCCGATGGTTTCGGTTTCTTACGCTCCGCAGACAGTTCCTACCTTGCTGGTCCTGATGACATCTACGTTTCTCCAAGTCAAATTCGTCGCTTCAATCTTCAAACTGGTGATAAAATCGAAGGCAAAATCCGTCCGCCAAAAGAGGGCGAACGCTATTTTGCACTTTTAAAAGTCGACCAAGTCAACGATGACAAACCAGAAGTCTCTCGTAGCAAAATTCTTTTCGAAAACTTAACCCCATTACACGCAAATTCTCGTTTAAGAATGGAACGTGGTAATGGCTCAACCGAAGATTTAACCGCGCGTATTTTGGATTTAGCCTCTCCGATTGGTAAAGGTCAGCGTGGTCTTATCGTAGCACCACCAAAAGCCGGTAAAACCATGTTGCTACAAAATATTGCACAAAGCATCACGCACAACTACCCTGAATGTGAACTTATCGTACTTTTAATCGACGAGCGTCCAGAAGAGGTAACAGAAATGCAACGTTCAGTAAAAGGTGAAGTGATTGCTTCAACCTTTGATGAACCTGCCGCTCGTCACGTTCAAGTGGCTGAAATGGTTATCGAGAAAGCAAAACGTTCTGTTGAGCACAAAAAAGACGTGGTGATTTTACTCGACTCTATCACGCGTTTGGCACGTGCTTACAATACCGTTACACCAGCGTCTGGTAAAATTCTTTCTGGTGGTGTGGATGCAAATGCTTTACATCGTCCAAAACGTTTCTTTGGTGCTGCACGTAACGTAGAAGAAGGCGGGAGTTTAACCATTATTGCAACCGCACTTGTAGATACCGGTTCAAAAATGGATGAAGTTATCTTTGAAGAATTTAAAGGTACCGGTAACATGGAATTACATCTTTCTCGCAAAATCGCTGAAAAACGTGTGTTCCCAGCAATCGACTTCAATCGTTCAGGTACGCGTAAAGAAGACTTACTTACCACACCAGATGAATTACAAAAAATGTGGATTCTTCGCAAGATCCTTAATCCAATGGGTGAAGTGGAAGCGATGGAATTCCTCATCGACAAACTTATGGTGGCAAAAACTAACGATGAGTTTTTTGAAATTATGAAGCGGTCTTAATGTTGACCGCACTTAAAAACAAAAAAGGCTTGGAAAACCAAGCCTTTTTTATTTTGCGAATTATTCGCCCAAACGCTCTTTAATACGAGCTGATTTACCTGAACGTTCACGTAAGTAGTAAAGTTTAGCTTTACGTACTGCACCTTTACGTTTAACAGTGATTGAATCTACAACTGGTGAGTGAGTTTGGAATACACGCTCAACACCTACACCGTTAGACACTTTACGTAAAGTAAATGCTGAGTGCAAGCCACGGTTACGAATTGCAATAACCACGCCTTCGAATGCTTGCAAACGACGTTTGCTACCTTCAACTACCCATACTTTAACTTCTAAAGTATCACCTGGGCGGAAGCTAGGTACGTTTTGTTTTAATTGTTCTTGTTCAAGTTGTTTGATAATGTTAGACATTGTTTGATCCTTTATTGATCCTAGATGTAACTGAAACTAACTGTTATGTTCGGCTTGCGCCTCTTTTAACAGCTTACGTTGTTCGTCAGTCAGAGCTAGGCCTTCTAAGAGCTCAGGGCGTCGGAGCCACGTTCTTTGTAGCGATTGTTTTAATCGCCATTTGCGAATTTCTTCGTGATGTCCCGACATCAGCACGGGTGGTACAGTTAATCCTTCTAACACTTCCGGTCTGGTGTAATGCGGACAATCTAATAAACCATCAGCAAAAGAATCTTCTTCTGCGGAGGCTTGCTTGCCTAATACACCTGGAATAAAACGCGCAACAGCATCAATTAATGTCATTGCCGGCAACTCCCCACCGGTCAGAACGTAATCGCCGATTGACCATTCTTCATCGATTTCAGTTTGAATCAATCGCTCATCAATACCTTCGTAACGTCCACATACCAAAATCAATTTCTGATTTTGAGCAAGCTCGGTTACGCCGCCTTGATCGAGTTTACGTCCTTGTGGCGAAAGGTAAATCACCTTTGCGCCTTCTCCTGCAGCTGCTCTCGCAGCATGAATCGCATCCCGTAAAGGTTGCACCATCATCAGCATTCCCGGGCCACCACCATAAGGACGGTCATCCACGGTTTTATGCTTGTCGAATGTAAAATCTCTTGGATTCCAACATTCCACTTGCAGAAGATTATGTTTTACGGCTCTACCTGTAACCCCAAATTCCGTAATCGCTTTAAACATTTCGGGGAATAATGAAATCACCCCTATCCACATAAAAAGCCTACTACATTACGTTTGTGCATACTTGAGATTAGAAACCAGCGTCCCAATCCACTTCAATTGTTTTCGTGGTGAGATCGACTCTTTTAACTACTTGTTCATACAAAAACGGAATTAACCGCTCTTGTTTCCCAAAAGCATCTTTAGTATTGGCTTTAACCACTAACACATCATTAGAACCGGTTTCCATCATCTCTGTTACCGTTCCCATTGTATAACCTTCTAGGTTGACGACTGAACAACCGATTAAATCGTGCCAGTAATAATCCCCTTCTTCCAGTTCTGGGAAAACAGATAAATCCACACCAATTTCAACATTCGCTAAAGTTTGTGCGGCTTCACGATCATCAACGCCTTTTAATTTAACGATGATTTCGTGATTATGATGGCGCCAATTTTCTAATTCTGTTGGCTGCCATTCACCTTTGATTTTTAAAAACCAAGGTTGATAATCAAAAATGCTTTCAGCTTGTTCTGTTGATGAATAAATACGTAACCACCCACGGATACCGTAGGTTGAGCCTAATTTGCCCACAACTTCAATGCGTTGTTGTTCCATATTTTTCACCTATCTTAGTTTAAGAACTAAATCAAAAAGCGAGATTATGCTTTTTGAGCTTCTTTTACCAAAGTTGCAACACGATCTGAAAGTGATGCACCTTGAGCAACCCAGTGGTTTACACGCTCAAGATCAACACGAAGACGCTCTGCGTTACCTTGTGCGATTGGGTTGAAGAAACCTACACGCTCAATGAAACGACCGTCACGTGGTGAACGGCTGTCAGCTACTACGATTTGATAAAATGGGCGTTTTTTAGCTCCGCCACGAGATAAACGAATGGTTACCATAACCTTCCTCTAAATGTTTAATTACTAAAAGAATATTCCTAAACTCGAAAGCGATTTAAGAATATAGCTTACTTTTTTCTCTGTATATATAGACAAAAAGCCTGCGAGTTTTATACTTTTTGAGCAAACTTGCAAGTTTTGGATGAGCATTCTAATAAGTACGTTATATTCTCTTGAAAAAGTAAACATTATCATTCACATGCAATTTTGTTTTACGTATAATCTAAGAAACTCTCAAATAGTTTTAGGTCAAGTTTACGCGTTAAGCGGTATTTTATATTGATAAAATATCAGTTAAATGAGGTTTATTATGAAAATCAGTTTTCATTCTGTGTTACTTGGATTAGCGTCATGTATTGGCATTCAACAATCTGTGATAGCGAGTCCTCCTTCGTCTTCTCACCAATCAATATCTACTGAGTCCGCTGAGGCTTTAAAGCAACAATTTTCAATCGCTTTAGCTAAACAAGAAAAGCAACAAATTTCTATTTTACAGAAAAAACTCACCGCACTTTTTTCTTTACCTCCCCAATTTCTTGATAATCAGATCCAAATAAGCGAAAAAATCCTCACTCGCATTTTTAAAACAGATAAAAATCTCACCCCTAAATTTCTTGATTATTTATACTTTGAACCGATAAATACTGGCGATGCTAATTTAATTCAGGAAATGAAGAAAAACTTACTGGTGTCTTTTTTAGCGAATGAGCAGGCAAAAATTTATATTCGTCAAACAGATAATTCGGAGCAATTTGTTCAGGCTTTAATAGAACGGGGAGCCAAACCAGATCAAATTATATTATTGTCTTTGGATGCTAAAGGCATATTTCAAAAAATTATTGAACAGATGCGTCAAGATTTTCCTAATCAAACAACTTTTTCTATTACTGAGAATCGAGTGAGTTTGATAACCCCTTCTTCTGAAATTAAGCCCCGCCTCGCTCTAGCCAATATGATGTTTGCTCGCCAATTTAAAGGGGTGGAGGTTGATGATTTTTCGTATTTAGATCAAGCACGTGAAAATCTTCAACACAATAACTATGCTATTCGTTATAAGACTTTCCAAGCAATGCTTGAAGGCTTAAATTAATCCGTTTACTCACAAGGAGCCATTATGTTTTTATCTAAAAAATCAGTTACCTTTGCAGTTAGTGCGTTAGCAATGCTTTGCTCAGGTGCAGCCTTTGCTAAAGAAGCGCCGCAAGCACATAAAGCTGTGGAGTTAAGTATCTTACATATTAACGACCACCATTCTTATTTGGAACCGCACGAAGCAAGAATTAATCTAAATGGTCAACAAACAAAGGTTGATATTGGCGGTTTTTCTGCTGTGAATGGAAAACTTTATGAGTTACGTAAAAAGTATAAAAATCCATTAGTGCTACATGCTGGTGATGCGATTACCGGTACGCTGTATTTCACACTTTTTGGCGGTTCCGCTGATGCGGCTGTCATGAATGCTGGTAATTTCCATTATTTTACTTTGGGTAACCATGAATTTGACGCGGGTAATGAAGGTTTATTAAAACTACTCGAGCCATTAAAAATTCCAGTACTTTCAGCCAATGTTATTCCTGATAAAAATTCAATTTTATATAACAAATGGAAACCTTACGATATTTTCACTGTGGATGGAGAAAAAATTGCCATTATCGGTTTAGATACCGTGAATAAAACGGTTAATTCATCTTCACCAGGTAAGGATGTGAAGTTCTATGATGAAATTGCTACCGCACAAATTATGGCAAATGCGCTAAAACAACAAGGCATTAATAAAATTATTTTACTTTCACATGCAGGAAGTGAAAAAAATATCGAAATTGCTCAAAAAGTAAATGATATTGATGTGATCGTTACTGGGGATTCACATTATTTATACGGAAATGATGAATTACGTGGTTTAAAACTTCCAGTAATCTATGAATATCCGCTTGAATTTAAAAATCCGAATGGCGAACCGGTATTTGTAATGGAAGGTTGGGCTTATTCTGC
>CAUGKJ010000024.1 GCA_959600045.1 uncultured Haemophilus sp. | reverse complement strand
ACTTCGCGATGAATAGTGATCAAAAATTATTTTTAGCCCTATTAAAATAACGTAAATTTTAACCGCACTTCTCAATTAATGCAGTAGAGTGCGGTTTTCTTCTTTAAGATCAGTGAAAAAGCCTTTTTCTCTAGGTCAAAATATGCAAGAATAGTGAGCTTATTTTACAAATCGTGATCGAGATAGAGACACAAGGTTTTATCAATGAAAACAACAGCAGAAATTAGACAGTCATTCCTTGATTTTTTCCATAGCAAGGGGCATCAGGTCGTCGCAAGTAGTTCACTTGTGCCTGAAAATGATCCGACATTGCTTTTCACTAATGCCGGTATGAACCAATTTAAAGACGTGTTCCTTGGTATGGATAAACGTCCTTACTCACGTGCTACAACTGCACAACGTTGTGTGCGCGCAGGTGGTAAGCATAATGACTTAGAAAACGTCGGTTATACGGCGCGTCACCATACTTTCTTTGAAATGCTCGGCAACTTCAGCTTTGGCGACTATTTCAAACATGATGCGATTAGTTTCGCGTGGGAGTTTTTAACCTCTCCACAATGGCTCGGGTTACCAAAAGAAAAATTATGGGTAACCGTGTATGAAACTGATAATGAAGCTTATGATATTTGGCATAAAGAAGTCGGTGTGCCAGAAGAGCGCATTATTCGTATCGGCGATAACAAAGGTGCGCCTTATGCATCAGATAACTTCTGGGCAATGGGTGACACAGGTCCTTGTGGTCCATGTACCGAAATTTTCTACGATCACGGTGAGCACATTTGGGGGGGACCTCCAGGTTCACCTGAAGAAGATGGTGACCGTTATATCGAAATTTGGAACGTGGTATTCATGCAATTTAACCGTCAAGCAGACGGCACAATGGAAAAATTACCACGTCCATCTGTTGATACCGGGATGGGCTTAGAGCGTATTTCTGCCGTATTACAGCATGTAAACTCTAACTATGAGATCGATATTTTCCAAAAATTAATTGCGAAAACAGCTGAAATCGTGGGAACAACAGATTTAACAAACAAATCATTACGCGTAATTGCAGACCACATTCGTTCTTGTGCATATTTAATTGCAGATGGCGTAATTCCATCAAACGAAGGTCGCGGTTATGTATTACGTCGTATTATCCGTCGTGCAGTACGTCATGGCCACTTGTTAGGGGCAAAAGAAGCGTTCTTCTATAAACTTGTGCCGACTTTAATTGAAGTCATGGCTGAAGCAGGCAAAGAAGTTAAAGAAAAACAAGCGAATGTCGAAAAATTACTTCGTTTAGAAGAAGAACAGTTTGCTCGTACATTAGAACGAGGATTAAGCTTATTAGACGATGCGCTTGCTCAAGTGAAAGATGGTGTGTTGTCAGGTGAAGTTGCCTTTAAACTTTATGATACTTATGGTTTCCCACTTGATTTAACGGCAGACGTATGTCGTGAGCGTGATATTGCAATTGATGAAGCAGGTTTTGAGCGTGAAATGGAAGCACAACGCTTACGCGCACAATCTGCAAGCCAATTCGGCATGGATTACAACAATGTTATTCGTGTAGAAGGTGAAACGAAATTTAAAGGTTATACTGAATCAGAATCTTTAGCCAAAGTGACCGCACTTTTCCATGATGGAAAATCAGTGGAGAGTATTACTGCAGGCCAAAGTGCCGTGGTGATTTTAGAAAATACCCCGTTCTATGCGGAATCAGGTGGTCAAATTGGTGACAGCGGTTATTTAACTTCTCAAGATGCTCAGTTTAATGTAAAAGATACTCAAAAATATGGTCAAGTATTTGGTCATATTGGTGAGTTAGAACAAGGTACTTTAAAAGTCGGACAAACAGTCAATGCGGTTGTAGATGCAGCAAGACGTCATCAAACGTCACTTAACCATTCTGCAACACACTTATTACACGCCGCATTGCGTCAAGTTTTAGGTCACCATGTAGTGCAAAAAGGATCATTGGTATCCGATACAGCATTACGTTTTGACTTTGCTCATCCGGAAGCGATTACCAAAGCACAGCTTAACGAAATTGAAACGTTGGTAAACCAAAAAGTACGTGAGAATTTTGTGGTTCAAACGGACATAATGGATATCGAAGCGGCAAAAGCAAAAGGTGCAATGGCGTTATTCGGTGAAAAATATGCTGATGTGGTACGTGTTTTAACAATGGGTGATTTCTCCGTTGAACTTTGTGGTGGCATTCATGCTAAACGTACCGGTGATATCGGTTTATTTAAAATTGTGGCGGAAACTGCAGTTGCAGCAGGTATTCGTCGTATTGAAGCGGTAACGGGTGAAAATGCAATTAATTGGTTACATAATCAACAACGCATTCTTACTCAAAGTGCGGATTTATTTAAATCTGACGTTAATACCCTTGTTGAGAAAATTCAGCAACTTCAAGATAAAGCGAAGAAAGCAGAAAAAGAATTACAAGGATTAAAAGAAAAAGCCGCAATGCAAGCGGGGTCTGATTTAGTGAAAAGTGCGGTTAAAATTAATGATGTTTCTGTAATCGTACATCAACTAGACGGAATTGAAACTAAATCGTTACGTGTGATGGTTGATGATTTAAAAAATCAACTTGGTTCAGGCGTAATTGTATTTGCATCTATTTTAGATGATAAAGTCAACCTCGTCGTTGGCGTAACAAGCGATTTAACTACTAAAGTGAAGGCTGGTGAGCTAGTGAATTTAATGGCTCAGCAAGTTGGTGGGAAAGGCGGTGGTCGCCCTGATATGGCAATGGCAGGAGGCTCCCAACCAGAAAATGTGAATCTAGCATTAACTGTCGCACAAAACTGGTTAAGCAATAATCTGTAGTACAAGCAGGTCGGTGGGATGCCGATCTTTACTTGATTGATAGGGATATCTAATAAATGCAAACTAAGGAGATAAAAGATGTTAATCTTAACTCGAAAAGTTGGCGAAAGTGTTCTCATTGGAGACGATATTTCTATCACGGTTTTGAGTGTACGTGGAAACCAAGTCAAACTCGGTGTGCAAGCGCCTAAAGAAGTATCCGTTCACCGAGAGGAAATTTTCCAACGAATTCAGCAGTCAAAAGATGAACATATAGATGAGGCATCTTAGACCTACGAGTTTTATGAATGTTTTACATTCTATTTATAATTTAATTAACGTTTTTCAAAAATTAAACCCATTGGTTTGCAAGATTTTAAATAACGGAAATTTGAGTTATAAAGGTAGAGAAGGAACTTTTCCAACTTAAATCTATCAAAATTTAATAAATAATGACCGCACTTTTGTGTTACAGAGGTGTGGTCATTGAATATTTAAACAAAAAGGAAAATCAATGAAAGTCATTATTCCCGTAGCAGGTTTAGGTACACGAATGTTACCCGCAACAAAAGCGATTCCAAAAGAAATGTTAACGCTTGTGGATAAACCACTTATTCAATATGTTGTGAATGAGTGTGTCGCAGCAGGAATTAAAGAAATCGTGTTAGTCACACATTCTTCTAAAAATGCGATTGAAAACCACTTTGATACGTCTTTTGAGTTGGAAACCATGCTTGAAAAACGTGTTAAACGTCAACTTTTGGAAGAAGTTCGTTCTATTTGTCCTAAAGATGTAACTATCATGCACGTTCGTCAAGGTAATGCGAAAGGCTTGGGGCATGCGGTGTTATGTGGTCGTCCAGTTGTTGGGAATGAGCCATTTGCTGTAGTGTTACCAGATGTGCTTTTAGCGGATTTTACGGCAAATCAAAAGAAAGAAAATCTTTCTGCGATGATCAAACGTTTTAAAGAAACACAAGCAAGCCAAATTATGGTAGCACCTGTTGCTGATGATGAAGTGAGTAGCTATGGTGTTGCGGATTGTGGTGGCGTAGAGTTGAAAGGTGGCGATAGCGTCAAAATTAACAGTATTGTTGAAAAACCATCTGTTGAAGAGGCACCATCAAATCTTGCTGTTGTCGGTCGTTATGTGTTCTCTGCTGCGATTTGGGATTTATTGGAAAGAACACCTGTTGGCGTGGGTGATGAAATCCAATTAACGGATGCAATCGATATGCTTATTGAGAAAGAGACCGTTGAAGCGTTCCATATGACAGGCAGAAGCTTTGACTGTGGTGACAAGATTGGCTATATGGAAGCGTTTGTAGAATATGGTCTTCACCATGATAAATTAGGTAAAGAGTTTAAAGCTTTCTTAAAAGATCTTGCAAAAACCTTATAATTGACTGAAACCACCGAAAGGTGGTTTTTATTTATCTATTTGTATTACACAATAAAAGATAAAAACAGAAGGCATCATCACGATGCCTTCTTTTTTATGAAACGAAATCTTAGTTATTTTTCGCTAATAAAGTGCGGTAGATAATACCACCTAAAACACCACCGATAATTGGTGCAACCCAGAATAACCATAATTGGTCGATAGCCCAAGTGCCTTGGAATACTGCAACTGCAGTACTACGAGCTGGGTTTACAGAGGTATTTGATACAGGAATGCTGATTAAGTGGATTAAAGTTAAACCTAAACCAATTGCGATTGGTGCGAAACCTGCAGCTGCATTTTTATGAGTTGAACCCATGATGATTAATAAGAAGAATGCAGTTAATAATACTTCCGCTACGAATACTGCTTCTAAAGAATAACCTTCAGGAGAATGTTCGCCGTAGCCATTAGATGCGAAACCGGCAGTCACATCAAAGCCCGCTTTACCTGATGCGATAAGATAAAGTGCAGCACCCGCTACTAAGCCACCAACCACTTGAGAAATGATGTATGGAAGAGCATCTTTCGCAGAGAAACGACCGCCAGCCACTAAACCAAGTGTTACAGCTGGGTTAAAGTGACCACCAGAAATGTGACCTACTGCGTAAGCCATGGTTAATACGGTTAAACCGAAGGCAAATGCAACGCCCACATAACCGATACCTAGGTTGACAGAAGCGGCAAAGATTGCACTACCACAACCACCGAAAACTAACCAAAATGTGCCGAAGAATTCAGCAAAAAGTTTTTTTGACATAATAGACCTCATATTAAACATGTCGTTATCTTCAAATAACAATAATGTATTGCGAATGCAACAGGCATTTAGTCAAAGGTAATGGTTTTTAGTTCTGCAAATTATTGTAAATGTTTGTAAGTGAATGTAAGGGAAATAGCATGCTATACTTTTAGCCGTCTAGATTGTCATTTTGCTTATTTTTCATTAAAATACGGATAAATTATCAGGTTATTTAAGGTGCATTATGGCAAACTGGGATGGCAAATATATTAGCCCTTATGCAGAGCATGGCAAAAAGAGCGAGCAAGTCAAAAAAATTACAGTGTCTATTCCAATTAAAGTATTGGAAATTTTGACGAACGAGCGTACGCGTCGTCAGCTGAAAAGTTTGCGCCATGCAACAAATAGTGAATTGCTTTGTGAGGCATTCTTGCATGCTTTTACGGGTCAGCCATTACCGACTGATGCAGATTTAATGAAAGAACGCCATGATGAGATTCCTGAAAATGCCAAAGAGATCATGCGTGATTTAGGCATCGATCCTGAAAGCTGGGAATATTAATTTATCCTTTTAATCCTTCTAAAATACTGCATTCAGGGTAATCATTGCCCTGACAAGCGTTATGCCATCGTTCCAATTCCTCTACCATTTTTTGCAAGTGATGAATTTGCTCATTCAATGTTTTAATATGCTGCGTCGTAAGTGCTTTAACTTCTCGGCTACTACGATTGGGATTATCCTGTAATTGCAAAAGTTGGTGAATTTGTTGGAGTGAAAACCCAACATCTCGAGAGTGACGAATAAAACGTAGTCGTTCTAAATCCTTTTCTTCATAATGGCGATAACCGGAAAGGCTTAGCTGTGCTGGTTTTAATAAGCCGGACTTTTCATAATCCCGAATTTGTTTACTTGATAAACCGACTAATTTTGCCACTTCACTAATGTTCATAAAAAATCCTTGACCTTAACCTTATGTTAAGGTTTATAGTAAACTCAATTTCAATCTATATCAATAATTAAGGAGTAAATATGAAATCAATTACATTACATGTAACAGGAATGACTTGTGGTGGTTGTGTGAAAAGCGTCACAAGAGTGTTAGAAGAACTTAATGGCGTAGAAAAAGCCGTAGTAACACTTGATGATGGCAAAGCAGTGGTTACCTTTGATGAACGTGCGGTCAGTATTCCACAATTAATTGAAACAATTGAAGACGCAGGTTTTTATGCAACAGAATAAAAAAATAGCCATTCAAATCGAGGGGATGACCTGCCAATCCTGTGCTAATCGGATTGAGAAAGTATTGAATCGAAATGATTTTGTCTCTGACGCGGGCGTGAATTTTGCGGCAGAGGAAGCGCACGTAGTATTTGATTCATCTCAGGCTTCAGAACAAGATATTTTGACAATTATTCAAAAAGCGGGATTTAATGGCATTCTAAAGCAAAATGTGCTGCCTAGCGCACCTAATGAAACGAAGATTAGTCCGCGTTTATGGTTGCTTTTGTTCATTAACATTCCTTTTTTAATCGGAATGATCGGGATGATGTTTAATCATCATTCTTGGATGATTCCACCAATGTGGCAATTTGTTCTTGCGAGCATTGTGCAACTTTGGTTAGCCATTCCTTTTTATAAAGGTGCGATTGGTAGTATTCGAGGTGGTTTGGCCAATATGGATGTTTATCTCTATTCGGTCTTTATGCTGTTTTATCATCAGTCAATGGGGCATGATGGCTCATCTCATGTCTATTTTGAAGTATCGGTGATGGTAATTGGTTTTGTCAGCCTAGGGAAATTTCTTGAGGAAAGAACGAAGAAACAAAGCTTAAACAGTTTAGGATTATTATTACAACTCACCCCAAAACAAGTGAGTGTTCAACGTGAAAATCGTTGGGAAACGATTCCTCTCGATCAAGTAAAAATAGGCGATATTTTACGAGCTAATCAAGGTGAACGTATTGCAGCTGATGGCGTAGTTGAACAGGGGAGTGGTTGGTGCGATGAGAGTCATTTAACCGGTGAATCTCAACCATTAGAAAAAATGTCTCAAAGTCCTGTGCTTGCGGGGGCAATGGTGACACAAGGTAGCCTTATTTATCGAGCCAATCAACTCGGTCAGCAAACCCTATTGGGCGATATGATGAAAGCACTTTCCGAGGCGCAAGGTACAAAAGCACCGATTGCTCGTTTTGCCGATAAAGTTGCTGCTGTATTTGTGCCAGCTGTGTTATTGATTTCCGCGATAACATTTGGAGCAACCTGGTGGATAAAAGGTGATTGGGTTACCGCTTTAATTCATGCGGTTGCCGTGTTAGTTATCGCTTGTCCTTGTGCGTTAGGGCTTGCTACACCTGCTGCCATAATGGTGGGAATGGGGAAAGCAGTCAATGCAGGGATTTGGTTTAAAGATGCAGCATCCATGGAAGAGGCAGCGCATGTGGATACGGTGGTATTAGATAAAACAGGAACAATAACTCAAGGAGAACTCAAAATTGCCGCTGTTTGGCAACCACAAAGTGCGATCTATTCTGAGGAAGATTTATATCGCATTGCGGCTTCCGTTGAGCAAAATGCCAATCATCCTTTAGCTAAAGCGATAGTCCTGGCTGCACAGGAAAAATCACTTGAAATTCCGACCGCACTTTCGGTTCATTCCGAAGTGGGGCAGGGTATTTCTGCTCATATTGACGGAATAGGTTTGGTTAAAGTCGGTAAGCCGTCTTATTGTGAATTAACCTTACCAGATAATATGCCTCAAATTTGGAAAATTGCGAGTATTGTTGCGGTATCTGTAGATGACAACCCAATCGGTGCAGTTGCAGTAGCCGACAGTCTGAAAGAGGATAGCTTACAAGCGATTCAGCGCTTGCATCAGCATAATATTGATGTGGTGATAATGAGTGGCGATCAGCAATCTGTCGTTGATTATGTTGCCCAACAAGTCGGTGTGAAAACCGCACGAGGTAATTGTAGTCCACGTGATAAAGCTGCTTATATTGAAACATTACGTCAGCAAGGTAAAGTGGTGGCAATGGTTGGTGATGGTGTGAATGATGCACCCGCATTAGCGATGGCTAACGTAAGTTTTGCGATGAAATCGGGTTCTGATGTTGCAGAACAAACTGCATCGGCGACGCTTATGCAACATTCGGTTGATCAGTTAGTTGATGGATTAATGATTTCCCGTGCAACATTAAAGAATATCAAACAAAATTTATTCTTTGCTTTGATTTATAATGTGTTAGGTATTCCACTTGCCGCATTGGGCTACTTAAGTCCTGTTTTGGCGGGGGCAGCCATGGCGATGAGTTCGCTTTCGGTGCTATCCAATGCATTGCGATTAAAACGAGTGAAAATTAAATAAGAAAAAGGCGATATGAAAATATCGCCTTTTATTTTGGGATTAATGTTGCTTCCATAATGGGAGTTGAATCGTGACGGCAAGTCCACCTAAATTGCTGGATTCAGCCCATACTTTTCCATTGTGCTCATTCACAACA
Organism: uncultured Haemophilus sp.; assembly: GCA_959600045.1. Taxonomy (GTDB): domain Bacteria; phylum Pseudomonadota; class Gammaproteobacteria; order Enterobacterales; family Pasteurellaceae; genus Haemophilus_D. The sequence goes on along the minus strand of CAUGKJ010000024.1, from coordinate 919 downwards.
TTATAGACAATCGTTAAACCTAATCCCGTTCCGCCAGTGGCTCGAGTTCTAGTTTCATCGACTCGATAGAATGGCTTAAAGATTTTATTAAACTCTTCTGGTGGTAGGCCTAAGCCATTATCATCTACTCGAATTTGTAGGCAATTATCATCCTGCTCATTTTTATGTAAATTAATGGTTAAGAAAATACGATCTTTCGTATATTTCAGTGCATTTCGAATAATGTTTTCAATCGCACTGGTAAGCAAGCTTAGGTTGCCGTAAATCATATGTTTTTCAGGATGTAGAATAGAAATATTGACATCACAGGCGATCTTGCGCTGCTCAGCTTCAAATAAGGCATCTTTGATCACATCATCCCAAAGCTGATTAATAGGAAATAAATTATGCTCCATTTGAGAATGCATTTGTTGGCGAGAAATGAGTAACAACTCGCTGATCATTTTATCCATTCGTTGTATTTCTTTCTCAATGCGTTTAACTGGTTCAATATCCCCCGTTTGATGACGAACCAGAGCAGTGGAAAGTTGCAAACGCGTCAACGGTGTTTTTAATTCATGAGAAATAGATGAAAGAAGATTGTGTTGGTTTGAAATCAGATTATCAATCGCAATCGACATCTTGTTAAAGCTTTGTCCTACTTCTCGTAATTCTGCTGGACCATGATTCGCTAATTCATTATCAACCTTAAAGTTTCCTAACGCCACGCTATTAGCCGCCTTTTGTAAATTGGTAATAGGTTTGACGATGGTATGCGTAAACCACCAAAGTAAAGGCGTTGTAATAATTAAGGTCAAGAGCAATAAGACCCAAGGGTGGTCAAGCATATATCGTAAAATTTCTTGTTGACCATTTGCTCGAGACACAAAAAATAATTCGGAGGATTGTTCCGCATCTCCAATATAGACTTTAAAGGGGC